>CANJKG010000251.1 GCA_947474775.1 Caulobacteraceae bacterium
CAGGTCGGCGACCTCGTCGATGATCACCACCAGGAACGGCATCGGCTCGGGGTTGATCCTCTCGCTCTCGTAGATCGGACGGCCCGCCTCGTCGAAGCCGGTCTGGACGGTGCGTTCGAAATGCTCGCCCTTGGCGGCGGCCTCGATGGCGCGCTCGTTGTAGGAGGCGACGTTGCGCACCCCGATCTTGGACATGCGGCGGTAGCGGTCCTCCATCTCGCGCACGGTCCACTTGAGCGCGACGATGGCCTTCTTCGGGTCGGTGACCACGGGGGCCAGCAGGTGCGGGATGCCGTCGTAGACCGACAGTTCCAGCATCTTGGGGTCGATCATGATCATCCGGCACTGCTCCGGCGGCAGGCGGTAGAGGATCGACAGGATCATGGCGTTCACGCCAACCGACTTGCCCGAGCCGGTGGTCCCGGCGATCAGCAGGTGGGGCATCTTGGCCAGGTCGGCGATATAGGGCTCGCCGCCGATGGTCTCGCCGAGCGCCATGGGCAGGCTCTGGGTCCCCCGCTCGTACTCGGTGGAGGCCAGCAGGTCGCGCAGGTAGACGGTCTCGCGCCGGGCGTTGGGCAGCTCGATGCCGATGGCGTTGCGGCCGGGCACCACCGCCACCCGGCAGGCGGCCACGCTCATGGACCGCGCAATATCGTCGGACAGCGCCACCACCCGGGCGGACTTCACGCCGGCCGCCGGCACCATCTCATAGAGGGTCACCACCGGCCCCGGTCGGATCTGGTCCACGTGGCCGCGCACGCCGAACTCGGCCAGCACGTTCTCCAGCAGCTGGGCGTTCTGGCGCAGGGCCGCCTCGTCGAACTGGGCGGTGCGCGGCGGCGCCTTGGCCAGCATGCCGAGCTCCGGCAGGCTGAAGCCGCCGGGCTTGACGAACTCGAAGGTGGATTGCGCCTCGCGCTGCTCGCGGGCGGAGCCACGGCCCGTGGTCTTCGGCGCCTTCACCTTGGGGCCATCCTCGACGACGGGCGGCGCGGTTTCGGCCTGGGCCTCGGCGTCCGCCTTGGCCGTACGTCGCGCCACGCGGGCGGCGCGTTCCGGCTTCATCGGCGGCTTCGGGCGAGGCTTCAGGGCGACGGCCGCTTCCGCCAGGAGGCTGCGCAGGTCGAGCCGGCGCACGCCTGCGGCGTAACCCAGCGAAACCGTCCCGGCGGTCGCCAGCACGATCGCGCCGATCATCCGGGCGAACGGCAGGTGGGTGAGCGCGATCAGGCTCGAGAACCCGCCCAGCAGGGCCTCGCCCCAGAAGCCGCCCAGGCCCTTGGCCAGCGGCCAGGTCACCGGCGCCGGCGGCCAGGCCAGGGCGCCGGCCAGCGTCATCACGCCAAGCGCGCCCACCAGGGCGCGGAGCCGCAGGTTGTCGCGGCTGCGGTCCGGGTCGGCGGCGGCGGCCCGCGCCAGGCCCAGCACAACCATCAGCAGGGCGGCGGCGGCGGCGGCGACGCCCAGCGACTGCACCCCGATATCGGCCGCCACCGCGCCGGCCCCGCCCATGGCGTTGGCCGGCCGCGCCAGGCTGGCGGCGTTGAGGCTGGGATCAGAGGCGTCATAGGTGGCGAAGGCCACGGCCAGCGCCACGCCCACCGCGGCGGTCAGGCCGCCCCGCAGGCGCGCCGTGTTGGGATGGGCCCAGGCCAGGCCCACGATGTGAGCCACCAGTTCCATGCCGGTTTTCCGCGCCGCCCGCGCCATGCCCAAGTCCCTTACGCAAATCGTTCCGGCGTCAGTCTGCGCCCAGACAGTTAAGAGGCGTTTACCCTGATCGCCCTTCCGCCGGAGAGCGGTGCGCATTAGTGTCTGGCCCCATGCAATGGTCCATGCCCCGCCCCGTCCTGCAGGTGGTCGCCGTCCTGCTCGGGCTGATCGCGCTCGGCTCCCTGTCCCTAGGCATAGCCAGCGCCCCGTCGCGTGGGCGCCTGCCTGGCCAGGGCCTGTCCGACCCCACGGCCGGGGCGGCGATCCAGGCCACCGAGGCGACGCCGCTCGGCGACGAGCGGATCGAAGGTCCGCCGCCGCCCAAGCCGCTGACGGAAGAGGAGAAGGCCAAGGAGGAGGCCGAGGCCGCCGCCAAGCTGGCCGCCGCCGACACCGAGAAGGCGCTTCCGACGCCCAAGGCTGCGCCCGCCCAGCCCCCGGCCGACCGCGTGGGCGACCTCCTCGACAGCGTCACCCCGCCGCCCCAGGAAGAGCCGCCGCACTGAGGCGCCCTGGCGGGCCCTGGCGCGTCAGCGCCGATGTTTTCTGCGGTTCCAGATCTTGTGGCGCCTGCGGCGCGGTCAGGCTGAGCTTTCCGGGTCGGGCCCGCCGTCATCCTGGCCTGGCGGGTCGGGCAGGTCGCGCCAGCCTTCGGCGCCTTGCGGCGACAGGTCCAGGGCCAGGCAGATGCGGGCGATGTGGTCGTCGAGGGGCTCGGCGCAGAAGCTGTCGCGCAGGCATTCTTCGGCGATCGTATACTCCAGGGTCTCCAGGCAGTCGTCCCGCTCCTCGCGCTCGACCTCGTCCCAGACCACCCGCGTGACCCCGGCGCGGACCTCGCGGATGCGCCGCGCCACCGCCACGCCCCCGGGACGGGCCGGTTGCGGCGGCGTCTCGTTCGCCGCCCGGGCGTCCTGCTGCTGCTCGCGCCGGAAGCGCGCCTTCAGCGCCAGCGTCTGGCGCAGCGATCGGGCGAAGCGCTGGTAGGTGCGGCCCAGCTCGGCGATCTCCGAGGCCTCCTCGGCGGCCATGAGCTTGTCGTGCACCCGCTCGGCCGCAGCCAGGTCGCGGGCGGCCAGCCGGGCGAGCATCTCATCGTCGCTGATGTGGGCGGCCGGGAGCATGAACAAAAGGAGAACACATAACAAGGCCAATGTCAAGGTTTTCCGAGGTCAACGGGCAGGCGTGTCGTCATTTGTTCTAGCCGCAGTTGCGGGAGACCCTGCGCGCGGGACGGCCAGAGGCTGTTAGGAACTGAGGACGGCTGGTAGCCGCTCGGCCACCCCAAAAGCCGTCATCGCCGGCCTTGTGCCGGCGACCCAGGAACACCGATAGGCCTGAAAGGAGAGCCGCGACGCCGCTGCGCGCCCTGAAGCGCGGAGATCATGGGTGGCCGGGACAAGCCCGGCCATGACGATAAGATTGTTAAATCAATAGCTTGACCAATTCGTCATGCTCAGCGCTGACGATGCTAGTCCCTTCCGCGCGGCGCCGTCGGGCCTGAGGTGCGGGCGACGCGGGAGCGGCGGCGCCGCTTTGACGGCTTCCGCAGTTCACCCATCGGACAGCTCGGCGAAATGGCTCCGCAGCCCCATCTCCCACCCCGATTGTCACATCGGCCCTTGCGGGGCCCCCAAATTTCCCCATATCGGCTGCGACGCCTTTCCGGCCCGCCGGATCGGACAAACCTGATCGAACCCGGGGAGGTCGCACCGAAGTGCTTCGGGCTTCCGCGACATCCGCCAACTAGGAGCGAAAAAGACTCGTTATGAGCAAGATCATCGGTATCGACCTCGGCACCACCAATTCCTGCGTCGCGATCATGGACGGCAAGACGCCCAGGGTGATCGAGAACGCGGAGGGCGCGCGCACCACTCCCTCGGTGGTCGGCGTCCTCGAGGACGGTGAGCGCGTCGTGGGCCAGCCGGCCAAGCGCCAGGCGGTGACCAACCCCACCAACACCCTGTTCGCCATCAAGCGCCTGATCGGGCGCAACTTCTCCGACCCGGTGGTCGAGAAGGACAGGGACATGGTGCCCTACGAGATCGTCAAGGGCCCCACGGGCGACGCCTGGGTCAGGGCCCAGGGCAAGGACTATTCGCCCCAGCAGGTCTCGGCCTTCATCCTGCAGAAGATGAAGGAAGCCGCCGAGCAGCACCTGGGCGAGAAGGTCGAGAAGGCGGTCATCACCGTCCCGGCCTATTTCAACGACGCCCAGCGCCAGGCCACCAAGGACGCCGGCAAG
>CANJKG010000252.1 GCA_947474775.1 Caulobacteraceae bacterium
CTATAAGAACTACGACCCCCGTGCGACGGTCATGCAGAAGACCTGCCACGAGGTGCTGGCCGAGGTCGGCAACGCCGATGACCCGCTGCTGAAAGTGGCCATAGAGCTCGAGAAGATCGCGCTCAACGACCCCTTCTTCATCGAGCGCAAGCTCTATCCGAACGTCGACTTCTATTCTGGCATCACCCTGCGCGCCCTGGGCTTCCCGCCGGAGATGTTCACCGTGCTGTTCTCGCTGGCGCGCACCGTCGGCTGGATCGCCCAGTGGAAGGAAATGATCGAGGATCCGAGCCAGAAGATCGGCCGTCCCCGGCAGCTCTACACGGGCGCCGCTACACGCGCCTACGTGCCGCTGCACAAGCGCGGCTAAGCCCGGCCGACGATCTCCGCAACAGCGTGCGCGGCGACCGCCGAGGGATCGGGGCCGCCGCGCCCCATTTTTTCAAGCGCAGCGTATTGGGCCGCCACCTGCCGCGCCCGAAGATCCGCATCGTCCAGCCGCTGGGCCACAGCTTCCGCCAGCTTCCGTCCCTCACAGTCCTCCTGGATGAACTCCGGCGACACGAAATCCTGCGCGGCAATATTCGTGAGCGTGATGTATCGGGTTCTGATCAGCAGTTTCAGCAGGGCATGCGTCAGCGGCGCCAGCCGATAGCCTACCACCATCGGACATCCCGCCAGGGCCAGCTGCGTCGTCACCGTGCCTGAACAGGCCAGCGCCACGGTCGCCGCCCGCATGGCGTCCAGCTTCTCCGCCTCGGTGGTCGTCACATGCGCCCGATGGCTCCAGCCCGCGACCTCGGCCTGCACGGCGTCGGCCACGGTGGGCGCGGCGACCACCACCACCCGCAGGTCCGATCGCTCCACCTTCAGCCGGTCGACCGCGTCACGGAACGGCGGCAGCACCCGGGCGATCTCGCTGGGTCGGCTCCCGGGCAGGACCAGCAGGATGGGATCATCCGGCCCGGCCCCGACCTGCCGACGCAGGCGTTGCGGGTCGGCCTGCGAGAAATCCAGCGCCAAGGTGGCGTCGCCCACGAAGGTGACCGGCAGGCCGGCCGCCTCGAAATAGGGTGCATCGAACCGATGGATCGACAGCAGGTGGTCGACGGTCCCCGCCAAGGTCCGCGCCCGCCCAGGCCGCGAGGCCCAGACCTGCGGCCCCACATACTTGATCAGCGGAACGCCCGGCAGCGCCCGCCTCAGCCGCTGCGCCACCCGCAGCGTGAACCCCCAGGAATCAATCAGGACCGCGACGTCCGGCTTCTCCCGCACGGCCAGGGCCGCTGTCTGGTCGGCGCGGCGCACCACCTTGCGCCAGGCCAGCAGGCCTTCCAGCAGCCCCAGGATCGATAGTTCGGAGATATCGAACGGGCTGGCCACCCCCTCAGCGGCCATCCGCTCGCCGCCGACTCCCACGAAGCGGACGCCGTCGCCCAGCCGCGCCTTCAGCGCCCGCGCCAGGCCCGCGCCCCGTTCGTCACCAGAGGCCTCCGCCGCCACCAGCATGACGGTCAGCGGCCGCTTCACGGGGCGGCGGGCTCCAGGCCCAGGATGAACACCCCCAGCTCGTCGGCCAGGGCCACCGTCGCTTCGCGGGCCAGCACAAGCAGCCGGCCCGCCTCGCCGGCGATCCCCGCAAGGCCCGCCCGCGCCGCGCCCTGCACCGTCGCCAGGCCGATCGCCGGCAGGTCAACCCGCATCTCCTGGATCGGCTTGGGCGCCTTGGCCAGCACCCCGCGCGCAGCCCCCGGCCGGCCGCGCAGATGCTCCGGCAGGTCGGCTACCCGCGCCAGCATGGCGTCGGTCCCCTCCTGGGCCTCCACCGCCAGCACAAGGCCACCGCAGACGACGGCGCCCTGCCCCACGTCCAGCCGGCCAATCTCCCGGGCCACATCGATGGCGCGCCGCGCGTCCGCTTCCTGCGCTTCGCTGGGCGTCACCCGCCCCATGGGTCCGGCGGGAAGGCTCAGATCCTCCATGACCTCCTGCGGCCCCTCGATCTCGAAGCCTTCCTTCTCGAATTCGCGCACATAAACCCGCAGCAGGGCGTCATCGCCCTTGCTTGCCGCCGCCAGCGCCGCCGGCAGCACCGCCAGTCCGCGCAGGTCCGGGATGAAGGTCGAGAAGTCCGGCCGCGCCACCTTGCCGGCGAGGCACACCGCCTCGCACCCGGCCCGCTTCAACGCCCGTAGGCACTTACCCAGTTCGCCCAGCCCCACCAAGGCGCCGGCGTAGCTCGCCAGATCTTCATTGGCGAAACCCTTCAGCCGGATCACGAACAGTGGTCGGCCCGAGCGGCCGCAGTGCTCGGCGATCTCCACGGGCAGCCCCCCGCCGCCGGCGATCAGGCCTAGCTTCTTCATCAGAGGTCGCGGTCGGGCAGGCACAGCGGGCGCGACGCGTCCGCGCGGATGAAGTCGATGATCTCCATCACCTCGGCGCTCTCGGCGTAGGTCCCTGCCGTGTCCTCCAGCCGCTCCTGGAAGGTGCCCTCGTCGGCGAACAGCAGCCTGTAGGCGGCCCGCAGGGTGTTGATGCTCTCGCGGCTGAACCCACGCCGCTTCAGGCCCACCAGGTTCAGCCCCTCCAGGTGGGCGTGGTTGCCCCATACCGAACCATAGGGGATCACGTCCTTCACCACCGCCGCCAGCCCCCCGATCATGGCGTGCCGGCCGACCCGGATGTGCTGGTGCACCGCCGCCAGCCCGCCCACGATCACAAAGTCCCCCAGCTGGCAGTGGCCGCCGAGCGTCGCCTGCTTGGTCAGGATAATGCTATCGCCCAGCACGCAGTCATGCCCCACGTGCGACTCGATCATGTAGAGTCCTTTGGATCCTACCGTCGTCACCCCGCCGCCCGCCGCCGTGCCGATGTTCATCGTGGCGTGCTCGCGGATGATGTTGTCGTCGCCGATCACCAGCCGGGTGTCCTCGCCGCGGTAGGCGGTATGCTGCGGCGGCCCGCCTAGAACGGCGAAGGGGTGGATGTCGTTGCGGGCGCCCACCTCGGTCCGACCGTCCACCACCACATGCGAGCGCAGCCGGGTGTCGGCCCCGATCTTCGCCTGTTCGCCAACTATGCAGAAAGGGCCCACGACGACCCCCTCGGCCAGCTCCGCGCCTTTGGCGACGAGGGCCGTGGGATGGATCTGGACGCCCAAGTCAGGTCTCCACGACCATGGCCGCAAACTCGACTTCAGCGGCCACCTTCTCGCCCACCATGGCGCGGCCCTTGAACTTGAAGACGTCGCCGCGATGCCGAACCACCTCCACAGGCATCCGCACGACATCGCCCGGCCGCACCGGATGGCGAAACCGGCAATTGTCCAGCGACATGAAGAAGATGGTCTTGCCCGCCACGTCCACGTTCAGCGACTTGGACATCAGAACGGCGCCGGTCTGGGCGATCGCCTCGATCAGCAGCACGCCCGGCATTACCGGATAGGTAGGGAAATGGCCCTGGAAGAAGGGCTCGTTCACCGTCACGCACTTGATGCCGACGATCGACTCGTTCGGCCGATATTCCTCCGCCCGGTCGACCAGCAGCATGGGGAAACGGTGCGGGATTCGCTCCAGGATCTCCGTGATGTCGATCTCGGTCGGCGCATCGCTTACCGGGGCCTTGCGGCTCATACGTCGCCTCCCTCGCCCCGCGCCGCCATCCTGGCGATCCACGCGGTCTCTCGCATCCAGCGTCGTATAGGCCGAGCCGGCGCGCCGCTCCAGGTCTCGCCGGCCGGAACGTCCTTCATCACCGCCGCCGCCGCGCCGATCCGCGCGCCCTCGCCGACCATGACATGGTCCGCTACGCCCGCGCGCCCGCCGAAGGCGGCCCCGTCGCCGATCATCGCGCTGCCGGATATGCCGGTGAACGCCGCCATCACGCAGTTGCGCCCGATGCGCACGTTGTGGGCAATCTGCACCAGGTTGTC
>CANJKG010000253.1 GCA_947474775.1 Caulobacteraceae bacterium
GAGAAGGGCTTCATCCGCGCCGAGACCATCGCCTACGACGACTATGTCCGGCTGAAGGGCGAGGCCGGCGCGCGGGAGGCCGGCAAGTTCCGCCAGGAAGGCAAGGAGTATGTGGTCCAGGACGGCGACGTGATGAACTTCCGCTTCAACGTCTAAGGCGCGGACGGTGGGCGAGACGATCCAGCTCACCAGCGCCCGCGACGGCTTCGGCTACAACGCCTACAGGGCCCCTGTCTCCGACGCCCGCCGCGGGGGCCTGGTGATCCTCCACGCCATCTGGGGGGTTACCCCGCACCTGCGTGAACTGGCCGACAGCTACGCCGAGGCCGGGTACGAGGTGATCATCCCCAGCCTGTTCGACCGGGTGCAGCCCGGATTCCTCGACTACAACGTAGATTCGGCCCTGCTGGACCGTCAGATGGCCCATGGGAAGGCGTCCGGCTGGGGCCAGGAGCTGCTGGATGCGGTGCAGGCGGCCATCGACGCGCTCAAGCCTCCGGTCTTCGCCATGGGCTTCTGTTTCGGCGGCACGGTGGCCTGGCTGGCGGCGGCGCGCTGCACCGGCTTGTCCGCCGTCGCCTGTTTCTACGGCAGCCAGGTCGTGCAGTTCCTGGACGAAACGCCCGAGGTCCCGATTATCCTGCACCTGGGCCGTTCGGACCCGGTGATCCCCCCCGCCGACGTGGACAGGATCAGGGCGGCGCACCCGGACCTGCCGCTCCACATGTATGACGCCGGCCACGCCTTCGTGGCGCCGGGCGACGACCACCACGCCGAGGCCGCCCGCCTCTCGTCGCTGCGCACCCTGCAGCTCTTCGCCCGCAACGGCTCCGGCCGCGCCGAGAACTAGCGCTCGGGCTCCTCGATCACCGCCCGCGCCTGCGGCTCCCGCTCCAGCCGCCGCACCAGCACCGCCTGGGCGGCCAGGATGCCGATCCCCGCGCCATAGCCTGAGAACACGCCTGCCGGATAGCGCCCGCCGGTCTGGGCGCCCGCCACCTGCCAGTAGATGAACAGGGCCGCGCCCACCAGCAGCCCGACCGCGATCACCACCGATCCCACCGTCTGGCCGAAGCCGGCCTGGAAACTCATCCAGACGTAGCGGCTCAGCGACCGGCGAAGGGCTGCGATCCACAACGGCAGCGCCAGCGACAGGATGAGGAACACCCCGGGCCAGACCAGGGCGCGCTGGGCCACCAGCCCCGGGCCGCCGGGCAGCGCCTGGAACGCGTGCAGCACTGCGCCGGTATAGATCAGCACCGCCGCGGCCACGGTGATGTCCTGCATGCGTCGGAAGTCGCGCCAGGCGCGGGTATGGGCCATGCGCCCAATATGGGCCGTCCAATAGGGCGTCCGAAAGGCGCATCCGACTCACGCGGCCGTGACTATGCTTGCGCCCGTGATCCGGCCAACGCGCATCGCCCTGTGCATCGCCACCGCCATGGCGGCGCCGGCGGCCGTGGCTCGGGCCGGCGAGACCGCCTGCTGGTTCGAGAACGGCGTGGTCATCGCCCCGGCCTCGGTGCTGGGCGTCGCCGGCGACTACCTCATCGACACCGCCACGCCCGACACCCAGCTGCACGAGACCCGCGCCCAGGGCGAGGGCTTAACCGAGACCGGGTTCTCCGGCGAGGTGCGGCTGGCGGAAGAGCGGCTGGCCGGCCAGGCGGTCAAGGTGGTCGATCTCGATATGCGCCTGGGCGCCCTGCCCACGCCGGTGATGGGCGTGATCGGCGCCGATGTCCTGCGCGGCTTCGTGGTGGACGTGATCTTCAGTCCCTGCCGGTTGCGGCTGTCGCGGCCGGGACATGCGCCGAGGTTCGGTCGGGCGGGGCGGCTGCCCCTGAGCTGGGCTGCCGGCCGCCCCACGGTGATCGCCCAGGTCTCCGACGGCGCGCGCACCCTGACCGAGGCCTTCGCCGTCTCCACTGGCGCAGACAGGCCGGTGCGGATCAGCGACGCCCTGGCGAGCGTCTCCGGCGCGCCTGAACCCCGGGAGCTCTATCCGGACGGCGCCGCGCGGCCGCATCTGGGGTCACTGTCGTTCGCCGACGAGGTCATCCAGCAGCTGCCATCCGGGCTGGAGGCGGACCAGGGAACGGCCGGCACCATCGGGCCGCCGGTCCTGGCGCGCTATCGCCTGCGCTTTGACTTTCCGCGCGGCGAGCTGCTGATCGGGCGCCCATAGCCGCCAAAGAAAAAGGCTCCGGCGACACCGGAGCCCTTTCCGTGATTGCTTCGAGCCTAGAGCAGGATCGGTTCGGATGGAATCATCTGAGCCGTGAATCCTGCCCTAAATCGAAAATGTAGGGCCTGATTCACGGTTTGACTCGAACCGATCAGGCCCTAGTGCCCCACGTTCTTCCAGATCTTGCGGTAGCTGAACCACAGGATGATCGAGAACAGCAGCAGGTAGATCATGGCGCCCAGGCCGAACTCCTTGCGCTCCTCCATCTTCGGCTCGGCCGCCCAGTAGAGGAAGGCGGCCACGTCCTTGGCCTGTTGATCGACGGTGGACTTGGCGCCGTCGTCGAAGGTCACCTTGCCGTCAGCCAGCGGCGGCGGCATGGCGATGAAGCCGCCGGCCGGCGCATGGCCCTTGCCCTTCCAGAAGGCGGTGAGGTCGCCGGGCATATAGGGGTTGTAGAACTGGCCGGGAGGCACCTCGAGGCCCGCGGGCGGCGTGTGGTAGCCGCTGAGCAGCGAGTAGAGGTAGTCAGGCCCGCCCGTGCGCGCCTTGGCGATCACCGACAGGTCCGGCGGCAGGGCGCCGCCGTTGGATCCCCGGGCCGCCGCCTCGTTGGCGAACGGCGACGGGAAGCGGTCGGCTGGCGTGGCCGCGCGCTGGATCGTATCCCCCGTCTCGGAGTCGATGTCCGGGACCTGGATGTCGGCGGCCAGCGCCTTCACATAGGGGTTGTCGTTCGGATTCCTGAATTCCGCGTCGTAGAAGGGCCCGCCCTTCTGGCCGAGGTTCCGGAACGACACCAGGTGCATCGCGTGGCAGGCCGCGCAGACCTCGCGATAGACCTTGTAGCCCCTTTGCAGCTGGGCCTTGTCGAACTTGCCCATCGGCCCTTCGAAGCTCCAGGCAGGCTGCTTGGGCTCCTCGGGATGTCCGCTGGCGGCGGCGGCCTGGCCGGCGACTAGGGCGAGGCCGAGCGCCGCCAGCGCGATAGCTTTGCGCAGCATCTTAGGCTCAACCCCTCTTTTCAGGCGACGCCGCGGCGCCCGCAGGCGTGGCGGCGGGATGCGACAGGACCGGCGCGGAGATCGACTCCGGCTGCGGCAACGGCGTCTCGGTGAGGCCGAGCACCGGCGTGATCACCCAGAAGTATCCGAAGTAGTACAGGGTGGCGATCCGGCTCAGCCAGACGAAGCTGTTGATGTTGGCGTCGAACAGCTGGAAGCCGCCGCCGATCCCGGGGATCACGGCGTCGTCCGGCAGACGGGCGCCGCAGAGCCCCAGGATCATGCAGGCCAGCACGAAGATGAAGAAATACAGCTTCGCCGTCGGCCGGTAGCGCATGGAGCGCACCTTGGAGGTGTCCAGCCAGGGCAGGACGAACAGGGTGGCGATGGCGCCGAACATGGCCAGCACGCCCAGGAGCTTGTCCGGCACCGCCCGCAGGATCGCGTAGAAGGGCAGGAAGTACCACTCGGGCACGATGTGCGTGGGCGTCACCAGGGGGTTGGCCGGGATGTAGTTGTCGGCGTGGCCCAGGATGTTGGGATTGTAGAACACGAAGCTGGCGAACAGCAGCAGGAAGACGGAGATCGCGAAGCCGTCCTTCACCGTGTAGTACGGGTGGAAGGGGACGGTGTCCTCTTTCGACTTCACATTCACGCCGGTCGGGTTGTTGTTGCCCGGCACGTGCAGCGCCCAGATGTGCAGCCCCACCACGCCCGCGATCA
>CANJKG010000254.1 GCA_947474775.1 Caulobacteraceae bacterium
CCGTCTACGAGGGCGAGACCGCCCAGATCGTGGCCGAGATCAAGGACCTGCTGGACACCCGCGTCCGCCCGGCCGTGGCCCAGGACGGCGGCGACATCCTGTTCTCCCGCTTCGAGCCCGACACCGGCGTGGTGTGGCTGAACATGCGCGGCGCCTGCTCCGGCTGCCCGTCCTCCACCGCCACCCTGAAGTCGGGTGTGGAGAACATGCTCAAGCACTACGTCCCGGAAGTGACGCGGGTCGAGCAAACCCTCTAGAACCCCGGCCCAGATGATCGTCCTGGGCCTCGACACCTGCCTGAACGCCTGCTCCGTCGCGGTGCTCGACGGCGAGCGCGTGCTGGCGCATCTCAGCGAGACCATGGCGCGCGGCCACCAGGAGCGCCTGGCGCCGATGGCCGAGCGGGCGATGGCCGAGGCCGGGCTCTCCTTCCGCCAGCTCGCACGGATCGGGGTAACGGTCGGCCCCGGCTCCTTCACCGGCCTGCGCGTGGGCCTGGCCTTCGCCAAGGGGCTGGGCTCGGCCCTGGGCGTCCCGATCGTCGGCGTCGGCGCGCTGGAGGCCATGGGCGGCGGCGAGGCGGGGCTCACCTTCGCGGTCATCGACGCCCGCCGCGACCAGGTCTACCTGCAGGCCTTCGAGGCCGGCCGGCCGCTCATGGCGCCCGACGCGCTCACCCTGGGCGAGGCTGTCGCCCGGCTGGTGGAGATCGCCCAGGACCGGACCGTCACCTTGATGGGATCGGGCGCCGGCCTGCTGGCCGCAGCCGCACCAGGCGCGCGCCTCATCGCGGCGGACGGGGCCGACGCCCGTCTGGTGGCCCGCCTCGCCGCCACCCGCGAGCCGGCTACGCCCAGGCCGCTCTACCTGCGCGCGCCGGACGCCCGGCTTGCTCCCCGGCCCGCCGCATGAACCTGGTCTGGGCCCAGGCCTCTGACGCCGCGGCCATGGCGCGGGCCCACGCGGCCGCGTTCGAGACTGCCTGGAGTGCGGACGACCTCGCCGCCCTGCTCACCGCCCCCGGCGCCTTCGGCTTCCTGGCCGGCGGCGCGGAGGCCCAGGGGATGATCCTGTGCCGCGTCGCCGCCGACGAGATGGAAGTGCTGACCTTGGCCGTCGATCGCCGGGCCCGCCGGCAAGGACTCGGCAAGGCCCTTGTCACCGCTTCCCTGGCCGCCGGCCGACAGGCGGGCGCGACAAGGGCGTTTCTTGAGGTGTCGGCGGACAACGCCGCCGCCCTCGGGCTCTACGACAGCCTGGGATTTCGTCACGCGGGCCTGCGCAAAGCCTATTACGCCCGCGCCGACGCGCCGGCCGTGGACGCGATTGTGATGCATCTCGACCTCGCGCCCGTGCGCACTTAGACCTATATGGCCAGCAAAAGGCTCCGGACCCTCCACCATGCCGCAAACCATCGAAGACCTTTGCATCGAGAAGGGCATGCGGATGACCGAGCAGCGCCGGGTCATCGCCCGCGTGCTGTCGGAAGCCCAGGACCACCCCGATGTCGAGGAGCTGCACCGCCGCGCGCACGCGGTGGACCCGCACATCTCCATCGCCACGGTCTATCGCACCGTCCGGCTGTTCGAGGAGTCGGGCATCATCACCCGCCATGATTTCCGCGACGGCCGCTCCCGCTACGAGGAACATCCAGACCGCCACCATGACCACCTGATCGACATGAAGACCGGCCAGGTGGTGGAGTTCGTCGACCCCGAGATCGAGGCCCTGCAGGAGGCCATCGCCCGCAAGCTGGGCTAC
Source organism: Caulobacteraceae bacterium (assembly GCA_947474775.1). Taxonomy (GTDB): domain Bacteria; phylum Pseudomonadota; class Alphaproteobacteria; order Caulobacterales; family Caulobacteraceae; genus Phenylobacterium. The sequence goes on from CANJKG010000254.1 coordinate 1,762, forward strand.
AAGCTCGTGGACCACCGGATGGAGCTCTACGGGTTGCCGATCGAGGAGTGAGCGGCGCATAACCCCGCCATGTCCGGTTCCGCGCCTCAGAAGCGCCTCTACATCAAGACCTACGGCTGTCAGATGAACGTCTATGACAGCGAGCGGATGGCCGATGTGCTGTCGCCGCTGGGCTATGGCGTGACCGACAGTCCCGAGGGCGCGGACCTCGTGGTGCTCAACACCTGCCACATCCGCGAGAAGGCCACCGAGAAGGTCTATTCCGAACTCGGCAAGCTCAAGGAGATGCGCGAGGAGCGGATGGCGCAGGGCGGGGCCCGATCCACCATCGTCGTCGCCGGCTGCGTCGCCCAGGCCGAGGGCGAGGAGATCATGCGTCGCCAGCCCGCCGTGGACCTGGTGGTCGGCCCGCAGGCCTATCACCAGCTGCCCGAGCTGATCGCCCGCACCCACCGCGCCCGCGGCGAGCGGCTGGCCGCCGACTTCGCGGCCGACGTGAAGTTCGACGCCCTGCCGACCGATCGCCGGCCCACGGGCGTCACCGCCTTCCTGACGGTGCAGGAGGGCTGCGACAAGTTCTGCACCTTCTGTGTGGTGCCCTACACCCGCGGCGCGGAGTGGTCGCGGCCGGCCGAGGCCATCGAGGCCGAGGCCCGCAGCCTCGCCGGACAGGGGGTGCGCGAGGTCACATTGCTGGGCCAGAACGTCAACGCCTATGCGGGCGAGGGTGGGTTGGCGGCGCTCGTCCGGCGCCTCGCCGCGATCCCCGGCCTCGACCGCATCCGCTACACCACCAGCCACCCGCGCGACATGGACGAGGCGCTGATCGCCGCCCACGGCGAGGTGGACGCCCTGATGCCCTATCTGCACCTGCCGGTGCAGTCCGGCTCGGACCGCATCCTGAAGGCCATGAACCGGGCGCATACGGCCGGGAGCTACCTGCGGCTGATCGAGAAGACCCGAGCCGCGCGGCCCGACATCGCCATCTCCGGCGACTTCATCGTGGGCTTCCCCGGCGAGCGCGACGCCGACTTCGAGGCGACCCTGGAGCTGGTCCGCGCCGTGGGCCACGCCAGCGCCTTCTCGTTCAAATATTCCCGCCGTCCCGGCACGCCCGCCGCCGCCATGCCCGGCCAGGTGGACGAGGCGGTGAAGGACGAGCGGCTGGCCCGCCTCAACGCCCTCCTGGAGGCGCAACAGCGGGCCTTCAACGCCGCCCAGGTGGGCCGCGTCCTGCCGGTGCTGTTCGAACGGCGCGGCCGCCATACCGGCCAACTGGTGGGCCGCAGTCCCTACCTGCAGTCCGTCCATGTGAGCGCGCCGGATCGTCTGCTCGGCCAGATCGTTCCCGTCCGTATCGAGAGCGCGGCCAGGATGAGCCTGGCCGGCGTCCTCGCCGAGGCGCCGGAGCTGGAACCCGCGTGAGCCGCGCACCCGAATTCGTCTCCCTGTCCGACGCCGCCGTGCGTGCGGTAGCCGGCCCGAACAGCCGTCACGCCGCCCTGATCGAGGACGCCTTCGACGTTCTGGTGGAGACGCCCGGCGGCGGGGTGTCGGTGAACGGCGACACCCGCGCCCGGACCCAGGCCAAGAAGGTGGTCCAGGCGCTGGCCGATCGCGCCGACAAGGGGCTGGACATCTCCGAGGCCGACGTCCGCGTGGCCATCGGCCAGGCCCGCTCGGGCCAGTCAGCATTTGGCCAAGCCGGTCCTGGCCTGCCCACCGGCCGCCGCGGCCAGGTGGCGCCCAAGACCGCCACCCAGGCGGAGTACATTCAGGCGCTCTCCACCTGCGAACTGGTGTTCGGCCTGGGCCCCGCCGGCACCGGCAAGACCTTCCTGGCGGTGGCCCACGGCGCCGGCCTGTTGCTGCGCGGCGAGGTGGAGCGGCTGATCGTCTCGCGCCCCGCGGTGGAGGCCGGCGAGCGGCTGGGATTCCTGCCCGGCGACCTCTCCGAGAAAGTCGATCCCTACATGGCGCCGGTCTGGGAGGCGCTCACCGACATCCTGGGCGCCGAGCAGCTGCGCCGGCGCCGCGAGAAGGCCGAGATCGAGGTGGCGCCCATCGCCTTCCTCCGCGGCCGCAC
>CANJKG010000255.1 GCA_947474775.1 Caulobacteraceae bacterium
CGTCGACGATGTCGTGCAGCTTGGCCTGCTCCACGAAGCGGCGGGAGGTCAGCACCCGGCGCACGTCGGCCAGGTGGCACGCGGCCTTGAGATTGCGGATGCCGGCGGTGAAGTTGAGCATGGTGGGCACGCGGCCAACGGCGTGCAGGGCGAAGAAGGTGACCGCCGCGCCGGAGCTGGCCGGAAGCATGATCCCCACGTGCTCGCCCGGCCGGGTGAGGGCGGCGACCTTGCGGCCGAGGGCGAAGGAGGCCCGGATCAGGTCGAGGTAGGTGAGCGGGGCGCGCTCGTGATCTTCCAGGATCGGTTTCTTCGCGCCGTACTTCGCGCTGGCGTCTATTAGGGCGTCGAACAGGCCCGTTCGCGTGGAGGCGATGTCAAAGGAAGCCGGCAAAAGACCCTGTTCCTTCCCGAGATTCTCGTCGGCGGCGCCGTTGCGCAACCCTATCGCCGACGCCCGGGATTGGAAAGAACGGTTGGAGGCAGGTTGCGGATGAGTGGGTCTGCGGCGCAATCGCGGCTTGATCCCGTCGCCTTGACGGCCGATCTAAGGGCCATGGCCACGGTCATCGACACCCTGGGCGGCAAACGTCCCCGACATCCGGAGAAGCAGGCGAACCCCGAGACGCCGCTGCTGCGCAAGCCGGAATGGCTGCGCGTGCGCGCGCCGGGATCGGAGGGCTATGCGGCGACGCGGGCGATCGTGAAAGAACACGGCCTGGTCACCGTCTGCGAGGAGGCGGCCTGCCCCAACATCGGCGAGTGCTGGACCAAGAGCCACGCCACCATGATGATCATGGGCGAGGTCTGCACCCGGGCCTGCGCCTTCTGCAACGTGGCGACGGGCAAGCCGGCCGCGCTGGACCCCACCGAGCCCAAACGGGTCGCCGACGCGGTGGCGAAGATGGGGCTGAAACATGTGGTCATCACCTCGGTGGACCGCGACGACCTGGATGACGGCGGGGCGGCGCACTTCGCCGCCGTGGTCCGCGCCATCCGGGCGGCGGCGCCGGCGACCACGGTGGAGATCCTGACGCCCGACTTCCTGCGCAAGCCCGTGGAGGCCGCCCACGCGGTGATCGATTCCAGGCCAGACGTCTTCAATCACAACCTGGAGACCGTGCCGCGGCTCTACCTCTCGATCCGGCCGGGCGCGCGCTACTTCCATTCCCTGCGGCTGCTGGAACGGGTGAAGGAACGCGATCCGCAGCAGTTCACCAAGTCCGGCGTCATGGTGGGCCTGGGCGAGAGCAAGGAGGAGGTGATGCAGGTCATGGATGACATGCGCTCGGCCGGCGTCGACTTCATCACCATTGGTCAGTACCTCCAGCCCACCCGCAAGCACGCCGCCATCGATCGCTTCGTCCATCCCGACGAGTTCAAGGCCTATGAGGAGATCGCCCGCGCAAAGGGCTTCCTGATGGTGGCGGCGAGCCCGCTCACCCGGTCCTCCCACCATGCCGGCGAGGACTTCGCCCGGCTGCAGGCCGCCCGGCGGGACCGGGAAGCTGCCGCCTGACGCGCCGGGGTTGCGCCATCATCTGACACGGGTGCTGCCCTATACGCCGGACCAGCTGTTCCGGCTGGTGGGCGACGTGGAGGCCTATCCTGACTTCGTGCCGTGGATCGCTTCCATGCGGACCTGGAACCGCAGGACGCTGAGCGAGGGCGTCGAGGCCGTGGACGCCGAGGCCGGGGTGCGCTTCGCGCTGCTGAAGGAGCGCTTCTCAACCCGGGTGCGCCTCGATTCGACGAACCGGGAGATCGGCGTCGACCTGCTGTCGGGCCCGTTCCGGCGGCTCATCAACCGCTGGCGGTTCGTCGACCTGGGCGCCCAGGGGACGCGAGTGGATTTCGAGATCGACTTCGCCTTCAAGTCGCGGATGCTGGACGCCCTACTGAGCGCCAATTTCCATCACGCGGTGGACCGGCTAATGAGCTGCTTCGAGGCCAGGGCGACGGCCCTCTACGACCCAGCGCACGCGTCGGCCGGTTAGCCCGGCTGGGCGTTCTCGTCGCCCGGTTCGTGGGGCAGGGGCGTGGCGATGGGCTCGTTGTTCGCCTGATCCAGCGGCTGCTGCCCATCCGGCTCCGGCGGGGTCTTGTCTTGGGCTTCGGACATGGCGGCCTCCTGCCCGGGCTAACCCCTTCGTCCCGGAGACGTTCCCGCTCAGCCGCCGGAGTGCGGGGTGGTGATCGTCGGCAGGTCATCCTGGACGCCGGGGTCGCGAACGTCCTCCCTCCAGCGCACCGAGCCGAACGGGCGCTCCAGCATCCGCCGGACCCTGGGCTCATCCAACATGAAGGCCCGCGCGCGGTCGCGGATTTCCACGTCCTTGTCGGTAGGGCGGTCGCGCATCCGCAGGAAGTCGTGCCAGGTCGGGCAGTGGTAGCGCTCGGTCCACCGACTCGGGTCGGCGATGTCGCGGGAGATCGACCAGCCGTAGGCGCCGTTCCGTTGCCGGCTGAGCTGGACGTCCTGCATGGCGCGATAGAAGTTACGGGCGTTGGCCGGGTCCACCCGGCATTCCATCTGGACGACGATCGGCCCGCTGCGACCGGTGAGCGCCAGGTTGACCTCGGGATCGGCGGGCGTGCCGACCACCTCCGGCTGGGCCTGCGAGGCCTGGGGGATTCGCAGGAATAAGCTGAGCACCGGCGAGCCCAGCAGCAGCATCCCGGCGATCACCACCGCCGGGCCGACGCCCACGCCCGCGGCGGTGTGGCCCCAGATCCAGCTGCCGGCGGCGATGCCCCCTGATGTGGCGATCTGGAAGGTCGCCACGGCGCGGGCGGCCACCCAGCGCGGCGTGGACATCTGCACACCGACGTTGAAGGTCGTCACGCAAGTCATCCAGGCGGCGCCCACGATCATCAGGGCCGGCGCGGTCAGCCACGGCGAGCGGCTGAAGCCCACGCAGAGCGTCCCCAGGCCCAGCGCGATGCTGCCCACCACGACGATCCGCTCGGATCCCATCCGGCGGCGGAAGACGTCGATATTCACCGCGGCCAAGACGGCGCCCACCCCGAAGGCGCCCAGCATGATCCCGAACAGACCCGGGCCGCCATCCAGCAGGGTGCGGGCGATCAGTGGCATGAGCGCCATGATGCAGCTGCCCAGCATGCCGTGGATGAAGGTCCGGATGAGCAAGACCCGGATGGGCGAATTGGCGACGTAACGCAGGCCGGCCACCACGGCCCGACCGAAGCGTTCCGGTGGCAGGCGGGAGGATTCCACCGGCGGCCGCCACAGGAACAGCATGGTCAGCAACGGCAGGTAGCACAGGGCGTTGGTGGTGAAGGCCCCTACCGAGCCCAGGGCCAACAGGATCAGGCCGCCGATCGCCGGGCCGACGCTGCGGGCGATGTTGTAGCTGATGCTGTTGAGCCCGATCGCGGCGGGCAGGGCGGCCTGCGGCACCTGCTGCGAGACCGAGGCCTGCCAGGCGGGCGAGTACATCGACATGCCGGAGCCGATGAAGAATACGAACGCCAGCAGGACCGCCGGATTGATCAGGCCGAAGTGATAGAGGGTCGCCAGGGTTGAGGCGGACAGCAGCGAGAAGGACAGCGCCAGCATGCCGACCTTGCGGCGATCGTACATGTCGGCGACGGCGCCGGCGGGCAGGGCGATCAGCACCGAGGGCAGCATGGCGGCTGTCTGCACCATCGCGATCACCGCCACGTCGCTGGTGAGCTGGGTCATGGTCCAGGACGCGCCGACGCCCCCGATCAATATACCCATGTTCGAGATCAGGCTGGCGATCCAGATGCGTCGGAAGACCCGGACCTGGAGCGGGGCGGCCATGGA
>CANJKG010000256.1 GCA_947474775.1 Caulobacteraceae bacterium
CCGAAGAGGACAAGCTGACTGTCGCCCGGGCGCGTAAGATCCAGCGCTTCCTGTCGCAGCCGTTCCACGTGGCCGAGCAGTTTACCAACATGCCCGGCATCTTCGTGAGCCTCGAGGACACCATCCGCTCGTTCAAGGCGGTGGTGGACGGCGAGTACGACCACCTGCCGGAAGCCGCCTTCTACAACGTCGGCACCATCGAGGACGCGGTCAGCAAGGCCGAGCAGCTGGCGGCGGAAGCGTAGGAACGGATGGCCGACAAGCTGCATTTCTCGCTGGTCTCGCCGCAGCGCGAGCTGTTCTCCGGACTGGTCGACCAGGTCGATGCGCCGGGGTCGGAAGGCGACTTCGGCGTGCTGGCCGGACACGCGCCGTTCATGACCACGCTGAAGGAAGGCGTGATCCGTGTGCACGACGCAGGCAAGATCACCGCCTTCGAGGTGCGCGGCGGATTCGCCGACGTGACCCCGGAAGGGCTGACGGTGCTCGCCGAGCATGCTGTCGAGGCGGCTGCGAACTAGTCGCAATCTGGGCGCCGCAAGGCCTTGCCTAGGGCGCCGTGGTAAAGTTTTATGCCCGCCTGAATTTCGGGGAAATTTTGAGATGCGCATCGTCTTCGCCAGCCTGATCGCCGCCGCCGGATTGTCCGGCGTGGCTCACGCCCAGGACGCCGCGCCGGCGTCTGACCCAGCCGCCACCGCTGCGGCGCCGATGGCGCCTGCGCCGGAAGCAACCCCTGCCGCGCCTGCGGCCGAAGCCGCTCCCGCCGCCCCGGCTCCCGAAGCGGCGCCCGCGCCCGCCGCCGAGGCCGCCGCGCCCGCGCCCGTCGCTGAAGCCGCTCCCGAGGAACCGCCCCTGCCGCCGATCCCCACCACGGGCGATGGCGGCGCGCTGCTGTCGATCCTGGAGAAAATCTGCGTACCCTCCGTGCGTGGCCAGAAGCTCGACGACCTGGCCAAGGCCAATGGCTTCAAGCTCAACCGCAGGATGGGCACCTGGTCAGCGCCGCTCAACGGCAATAAGGCCTACACCGTCACCCTGTTGCCTCAGGGGTCCAACAAGGACGCCTGCATCGCCGAGGTGCAGTACGCGCTCGGCCAGGACGCGCCGATCATCACCGCGCTCAACATCTGGTCGTCGCTGCACGATCCTCGCCTGAACCTGGCGGCCAATTATGTGGCGGTGGACGCCGACGGCATCAAGCGCGTGCGCAAGTCCTGGGAGGACTTCGGCGCCAACCATTCGATGGCGGTCAACTTCACCATCGAGACCAAGCCCGACGACAGCCCGCTGAACCCCCGTTATTCCTTCGGCAAGATGTTCTACCAGGAACGCAAGTTCTGATGAGCCTGCCGGACGCCGCCGGTCTGGCGGGCGTCTTCATGATGCTGACGGCCTACGCCGCCGCCTCCCTCGGGCGGATGGACCCGCAGCGCGCCCCGGCCCTCCTGTGCAACCTGGTGGGATCGGGCCTGGTGCTATGGTCCCTGTCGCGCAACTTCAACCTCTCCGCCACGGTGATGGAGGTAGCCTGGTTCCTGGTGGCCGCCGTGGGCCTGGTCCGCCTGGCCTTGAAGCGACGGTCCTGACCTCAGGTCAGGCCCGGCTTGGCGGCTAATGGGGCGAAGGCGCTCGCCACCAGATCATAGGCCGCCCGCTTGAAGGGCACGATCAGCGTCGCCGCCTCCGCAAGATAGGCCCAGCGCCAGGTCTCGAATTCGGGATGGCCTTGGCCCGAGAGGTCGAACTCGGCCTCGTCGCCGTCGAAGCGGAAGGCGAACCACACCTGCTTCTGGCCGCGCCAGCCCCGCGCCTGCTTGGAGCCGCCATGGTTGGGCGGGAAGTCGTAGGCGATCCAGCCGTCGGTGCGCCCCAGGAAGGTGACGCTGGCAGCGCCGGTCTCCTCGGCGAGTTCGCGGCGGGCGGCGGTCTCCAGGTCCTCACCGGGATCCACGCCGCCTTGCGGGAACTGCCAGTTATAGGGCTCCGGCGTGTTCGCCCGGCGGCCCAGCCAGACCCGCCCGTCAGGATGGAACAGAACCACGCCCACATTGGGCCGGTACTGGTCGAGGTCGCTCATCGCTGGATGGCGAGCGCCGAGGCCGGGGCCAGCTGCAAGCCCCGCTGCTCGAGCCCCTCAGCCCAGCGCGCGACCTTCTCCAGGGTCACCGGATAGGCGCTCCCCATGGCCAGCTCGCCGCCGCTGACCCGGGCGCCGGCTTCGAGCGCCAGGAGCTGGGCGTCGATAGCCTCGGGCGTCAGGGCGGTGTCCACCACCCGCTCTGCGCTGGCCCGGCGCAGGCCCGCCGCCTTGCCGCGCCCCGCGCCGTCGTCGATGAAGGCCAGCCCACGGCCGCGCAGGGCGGCGGCCAAGGCGTCCGTCGGGGCCTGGGCGCCCAGGAACCGCTCGCCGAGATAGTTGGTGAGCCCGAAATAGCCGCTGGCCCGCGACAGGATCCAGTCGAGCTTCTGCACCGTCTCCGGCGCGGTGGCCCGGGCCATCAGGGTGTAGGGGCCGGGATCGTTGTCCGGATAGTCCAGCGGCTCCATGGGCGCCTCGATCAGCACCTCGTGGCCGTGGGCGCGGGCCTGGTCGATCCAGTCCTGCAGGTTGTCGGCATAGACCACGAAGGACAGGGTCACCTGCGCGGGCAGGGTCTCGATGGCGGTGCGGGTGGCCTGGGCGTTCAGCCCCAGGCCGCGGATCACCAGGGCGACCTTGGGCCGGCTGTCGGCGGCGACCGGGTGGCGGTAGGCGTCGAAGGGGGTGCGGCCGTCGGCGGCGATGATTGGCAGGGGCCCCCCGGGGCCGGCCGCGAACAGGCCCGCGATCGGGGCGGGGGGCAGGGGACCGGTGAGCGAGGCCGCAGGTCCCGCAGGCGCGGCCGGCCGATGTGCGGGGGCGGCTGGCGAGCGATCCCAAAGGCGGATCACGGCGTGGGCGGTCACCACCTTGCCGTGGCCGGGGCGCAGCGCCCCCGCCCAGCCCTTCGGCGCGTGGGCGAGGACGTCGGCCAGGGAAACCTTCACCGCCGGCGGTTCGTGCGGCCGCAGCAAGAAGGCCGCGCCGCTGGCCGCCAGGGCCAGACCGAGGCCGGCGGCGGCGATCAGCCCGAGCCGCTTTTTCCCCATGAGCCCGCGCAGGCCGGGCGCGCGCCAGGCCGGCAGCTTCAGGCGGGGGATCGCGATCATGGCCACGGTGGACGGGACTCCTGGCCGGAGACTTCCGCGGATATGGTTAAGGAAGGGCTGAACGCCCTTCCCAAAGTCCTACTTCGTCGTCTGCGGGGGCTTCACCTCGGCGACGCGGTCCTTGGCGCCGAGGATGCCGGCCAGCTTGGCGGTGGGAACCGCCAGCTTCGGCGTCGCCGCCACGGAGCCGTAGCGCAGCACATCCTGGGCGCGGGTCAGCTGAAAGTCCTTCTTGACGTCGAACTCCTCAGGCGGCGACTCGGCCGGCTGGTGGGCGCCTTTGCGGACCTTGCCCTCGTCGGCGTTCAGCGCGTTGCGGAATGAGGCCTCCGAGAACTGGTAGGACCGGTTGGCGATGCTCTGGGCCTCGTCCCGGGTGGAGGCGACCTCCAGGTCCGGCTCGATTCCGGTCTTCTGGATCGAGCGGCCGGACGGCGTGAAGTAGCGCGCCGTGGTGAGCTTAAGCGCCCCGTCCATGCCGCCGCGCAGCGGGATCACCGTCTGCACCGAGCCCTTGCCGAAGCTGGTGATGCCCACCACCTCGGCGCGCTTGCGGTCCTGCAGGGCGCCGGCGACGATCTCGGAGGCCGAGGCC
>CANJKG010000257.1 GCA_947474775.1 Caulobacteraceae bacterium
AGGTGGGCGCTCATTATCTGGAGAAAGAGCAGGGCGGCAGGGGCGTCCTGCTGGGCGGCGTGCCTGGGGTGCAGCCTGGGAAGGTGGTGATCCTGGGCGGGGGCGTATCCGGCGTTCATGCCGGGGAAATGGCGGTCGGATTGCGCGCCGACGTCACCATCTACGACATCTCCACCAGCCGTCTGGCGGAGCTTGATCAGATCTTTGGCGGCAGGGCGAAGATGGCTTTCGCTTCCAAGGCCAGCATCTCGGCGGCGGTGAAGGAGGCGGACCTGGTGATCGGTGCGGTTCTCGTGCCCGGCGCCGCGGCTCCCAAGCTCGTAACCCGCGAGATGCTCAGCACCATGAAACGCGGGTCCGTGCTGGTGGACATCGCCATTGACCAGGGCGGTTGTTTCGAGACTTCCCGGCCCACGACGCACGCCGCGCCCACCTTTGTGGTCGAAGATGTGATCCACTACTGCGTGGCGAACATGCCGGGAGCCGTGGCGCGCACCAGCACAGAAGCCCTGAACAACGCCACTCTGCCTTTTGCCCTCGCCCTGGCCGAGAAGGGGGTAGATGCCGCCCTGGCCGCCGATCCGCACCTGCGCGGCGGCCTCAACGTGGCCGCTGGCAAGATACGTCACCCGGCGGTGGCGGACGCTCTCGGTCTGGCGTTCGCGCCCTGATCGCGTCGGCGCGTCGGCGGCGAGGGCTCCGAATGGTGCGTATGTGCCGGAAAGTGCTCGATTCCGACCCGAAACAGGATGATGCTTGGGACAGGTGGAAGGATGAGTCTTTCCCGGGCATGCCGATGGGATACGTTTGGAACGCAAGGCGATAAGGTCAAAGGACGACCCGAACGCACGGGCCATTCCTCCGCTTCCGTCCATCCGCGCCTTCGAGGCCGTGGGACGACTGGGCGGCATCCGCCGTGCGGCGATGAGCATGAACGTCGACCACTCGGTCATCAGCCGACACCTGCGTCATCTCGAGAGTTGGCTGGGGGTCTCGCTGTTCCAGCGCCTCGGGGGACAGCTCAACCTCACCGAAGTCGGCGCGCGCTACTATGGCCGCATCTCCGCGGCCCTGGCCGAGCTGGCCCTGGCCACGGCGGAGATCCGCGGGCGGGATGACGAGCAGAAGAGGATCCTTGTCTGGTGTGTGCCAGGCTTTGCCGCCCAGTGGATATCGGATCGGCTGGCGATCTTTGAGAAGGCCATGCCGCATTACAGCGTCGAGCTGCGGCCGACGGACCTGCGGGCCAGCCTGCTGACGCACGAGGCGGACGTCGACATCCGGTTCTACCTGGACGACTGGCCGCCGGGCCCGGGCGGGCGGGGCGTGCAGTACGTGGAGCTTGCAAGGCCGCCGATCATGATCGTCGCCAGCCCGTCGGTGGCCGATCAGTTCAAGGACGCGAGCGTGGCCGATCTGGTCCACGCACCCTTGCTGCACGAAGAGCACGATCAGCAGTGGCGTTCGTGGCTGAGCCTCAACAACGTTCAGAATCTGCCCGACAATCTGCCTGGCTCCCTGCTCTGGCACGCCCACCTGGCCATCGCCGCCGCACGCAACAGCCGTGGCCTGGCGCTCGCCAGCACCTTTCTGGTGGATCGCGATCTGAAGGATGGCGGCCTAGTGGAGTTGAGCCTGAGTGACGCCCGACCGGTGGTGTTGGGCGCCTACGCCTTCGTGACCCGCGAAAATCGGTGGTCTTCTGATGGCGTCTTGCAGCTGCGCCGTTTCCTGCAGAGCGAAGTGGCCAGCTTTATCCGGGATAGGCCGAGCGGGCGGTAGGACGGGAGCTGGCCGTGGAGGTGGTGCCTTGAAAGCACCGGCCGGGCGCTGATGGCAACTTGTCGCTCTGCGGCACGCCGTAGACTGTTCGGACATGCGTTCGGGGGGCCGGATGGCCGACGGCTTCGTCGTCCAACCACAATCAAAGACTCGCGATGTGATGGCCGGGTAATGGTCTCACCGCATCTCGCCGCCGCCTCAGGGCGGGCGATTGGTGAAGGTGCTTCCAGGTTTAGGACAATCGGAATGAGTGCAGACCGCTTGAAGATCATACCCCGGGCCGCCTCCACGCCCCAGGACACCGACCTGGCGGCGTTCTGGATGCCCTTCACGGACAACCGGTACTTCAAGAGCACGCCCCGTCTTTTGGCGTCGGCCAGCGGGATGCATTACTTCACGCCCGAGGGTCGCAAGATCCTCGACGCCACGGCTGGCCTTTGGTGTGTCAACGCCGGCCACGGCCGAGAGAAGATCACCGAGGCCATTCGCGAGCAGGCCGGCGTGCTGGACTTCGCGCCGACCTTCCAGCTGGGTCATCCCAAACCCTTCGAGCTGGCTTCGAAACTTGTCGGGATCATGCCCGCCGGTCTCGACCGGGTGTTCTTCACCAACTCTGGTTCGGAGTCGGCTGATACGGCCCTGAAGATGGCGCTCGCCTATCACCGCGCTAGGGGCGAGCAGAGCCGGGTGCGCCTGATCGGGCGCCAACGGGGCTATCATGGCACCAATTTCGGGGGCACCTCGGTGGGCGGCATCGGCGGGAATCGCCGCGGTTTCGGAGCCCAGGTCTGGGGTGTGGACCACCTCACCCACACCCACGGCGGGGCCACGTCCTTCACGCGCGGGATGCAGGCGCCCAACGCCGATCTCGCCGGGGAGCTTGAGGATCTGGTGGCCCTCCACGGGTCGGAGACCATCGCCGCGGTGATCGTCGAGCCGGTCGCGGGGTCGACCGGCGTGTTGGTGCCGCCGCGCGGCTATCTGGACCGCCTGCGGACCATCACGCGCAAGCACGGCATTCTGTTGATCTTCGACGAAGTCATCACGGGCTTCGGTCGCTTGGGATCAGCCACGGCCGCGGAGTTCTTCGGCGTCACCCCCGATATCCTCACCCTCGCCAAGGGCCTCACCAACGGCGCGGCGCCGATGGGGGCCGTGGTGGCGAGCCGCGAGGTGCACGACACCGTGGTGGAGAGCGCGCCGCCGGGGATCGAGTTCTTCCACGGCTACACCTACTCCGGCCACCCCCTGGCCGCCGCCGCGGGCGTCGCCAGCCTGGAGGTCTACGCGGAGGAGGGCCTGTTCGCGCGGGCGGCGCGGCTGGCGCCGATCTGGGAGGAGGCCATGCACAGCCTTGCGGACGCCCGCCATGTGACCGACATCCGCAACATCGGCCTGGTGGCCGGCATCGAGCTCGCGCCTCGCGAAGGCGCGCCAGGCGGGCGTGGGGCCGAGGTCTTCCGCCGCTGTTTCGACGATGGCCTGCTGATACGGGTGACCGGCGACATCATCGCCCTTTCGCCGCCGCTGATCATCGAAGAGGCCCAGATCGGTGAGATCGTCGAGCGGATACGCACCACCTTAGAGACGGTCGAGTGAGCCTACCCGAGCTGGCCGCCGACGTGGCCGCGGGGGGCAGCGCGCCCGCGGCCGAGGTCCTGCTGAAAAAGAGCCTGAAGAAGCGCCACGTGGAGATGATCGCCATCGGCGGTATCATCGGTGCCGGCCTGTTCGTGGGGTCCTCGACCTCCATCGCAACGGTCGGCCCTGCGGCCGTCGTCAGCTACGCCCTGGCGGGCCTGATCGTTTTGATGGTCATGCGCATGCTGAGCGAGATGGCGGTGGCCATCCCGGGCGTGCAGTCCTTCCCCGAGTTCTCCCGCTTAGGGCTCGGGCACTGGGCCGGCTTCATGAGCGGATGGCTCTATTGGTATTTCTGGGTCGTGGTCGTGGCGATCGAGGCGATCGCCGGCGCCAAG
>CANJKG010000258.1 GCA_947474775.1 Caulobacteraceae bacterium
CCACGGCGCCGGCGATCTCCTCCGAGGTCCAGAGGGGATCAGCCATGAGCGGCGTCCAGGGCGGTCCTGACCTCGGCCACGTCGTCGAACGGCAGTGTGCGGGCGCCGACGATCTGGCCCTGTTCATGGCCCTTGCCGGCCACCACCAGCACGTCGCCGGGGCCCAGCATCGCGACGCCCGCCGCGATGGCGGCCCGGCGGTCGCCGATCTCCTGCGCGCCCACAGCGCCGGCCAGCACCTGGGCGCGGATGGCGGCGGGGTCCTCGCTGCGGGGATTGTCGTCGGTGACGATGGCCGCGTCCGCCAGCCTGGCAGCGATCTCGCCCATCAGGGGGCGCTTGCCCCGGTCGCGGTCGCCGCCAGCGCCGAACACCACGATCAGGCGGCCACGGGTGTGGGGTCGAAGAGCGCCGAGCACCGTCTCCAGCCCGTCCGGCGTGTGGGCGTAATCCACATAGGCTTCGCCGCCCCCACGGCCGCCCCCCACGCGCTGCAGCCGCCCCGGCGCGCCCTCCAGCGTCGCCAGGCCCTTCAGCACATCGTCGATCTTGACGCCGACGGCCAGGCACAGGCCCGCGGCCACCAGGGCGTTGGAGGCCTGAAACGCGCCCGCCAGCGGCAGCTGGACGCCGTGGACCTGGTTGCGCCAGGCCATCTTCAGGGTCTGGCCGTGCGGCGTGGGCGCCGCGTCCAGCAGCTTCAGCCCCTGGCCGGCCGCGCCCACCGAGAACACCGTCTCACCCGCGCAGACGGCGGCGGCCGCGAAGGCCGGGTAGGCCTCGGAATCGGCGTTCAGCACCGCCGTCCCGCCGCGCGGCAGCAGGGTCGCGAACAGGCGAAGCTTGGCCGCCCGATAGGCGTCCATGGTCCCGTGGTAGTCCAGGTGGTCCTGGGTGAGGTTGAGGAAACCCGCCGCCTTCAGCGCCACCCCGTCCAGCCGGCGTTGGTCGACGCCGTGGGAGGAGGCCTCCATGGCCATGTGGGTGACGCCCTTGGCGGCCAGCGCCGCCAGCATCTCGGCCACATCGGCGGCGTCCGGCGTGGTCAGGCCAGGCGGGGTGATCTGCTCGTCCGCGCCGCCAGGGGTGGAGATGCGCACCCCCAGGGTGCCCATGCTGGCGGCCTTGTGGCCGGCGGCGGCGAAGATCTGGCGGCAGAAGGCGGCCACCGAGGTCTTGCCATTGGTTCCGGTCACCGCGACGCAGACCGCCGGCTGGGCGCCCCAGAAGCGGGCGGCGGCCAGGGCATAGGCCCGGCGCGGATCGGGGGTCGCCACCGTCGGCGCGGCCAGACCCAGGTCCTTGGTGGAAATCACGGCGGCGGCGCCTGAGCGCACCGCGCCCTCGGCGAAGGCGGCGCCATCGACCTTTGAGCCCGGCAGGGCGGCGAACAGGAAGCCCGGCTTCACCTTGCGGCTGTCGGCGGTGACGCCGGCGATCGGCGGGTCGACATCGAGGTCGCGGTGGATCAGTTCGGACAGCCTCACCGGCCGCCTCCCGCCAGCTCAGTGACCTCCTTGGGCCGCGCGAAGGGGTAGGTCTCCGGCCGTCGCTGCACGCCCAGGAACGGCGCGATCCGCTCGATCACCTTGCCCGCTGCCGGCGCGCCCACCCAGCCGCCGGTGGAATAGCCATAGCTGTTGGCGCTGGGGTGCGGCTCGTCCATCAGGATGAGGACGAAATAGCGCGGCGCCGAGGTCGGCCCGTCGGTGGGGAAGACGGCGGCGAAAGAGGAGATCTGCTTGCTGCCGCTGTAGCCGCGGATGGCCGGATCGTACTTCTCGCCGGTGCCGGTCTTGCCACCCACGTTCAGCCCCGCGACGTCCGCCTTGCCGCCGGAGCCGATGGGGTCGCTGACGTTGGAGCGCATGATCTGCAGCATGGTCTGCGAGGTCTTCTCGGATATGACCCTGGGACCCTTGGCGACCCGCTCCGGTTCCACCTTGCGGATGGTCAGCGTCGGCATGGTCCCGCCGTTCACCAGGGCGGCCATGGCCCGCGACAGGGCCAGCGGGCTGATGTTCATGCCGTGGCCGTAGGAGACCGAGACCACCGCGTCGGTGTCCCATTTGCGCGGCGTCAGCGGCCGGGCGCTCTCGATCAGCTCCACCTGGGCCGGCTTGGTCAGCCCCAGGGCGTCGAAGTACCGCGACACCCGCTCCGGCCCCACGGCCAGGCCGATCCGCGTGCTGCCGATGTTGGAGGAGTGCTGGAACACCTCCACCAGAGTGAGGATCGCCCGGGCGGCGTGGTAGTCCTTGATGGTCCGGTAGCCTACGTGCATCGGCTCGCGGGCGTCGTAGGTGGTCCCCGGCGTGGCCACGCCGGTGTCCAGGCCCATGGCGACGGTGAAGGCCTTGAAGGTCGAGCCCATCTCGAACACCGAGGCCGCCGCGCGGTTCAGCCTGGCGTCGTCGCTGGCCGTGTTGGCGTGGCCGGGCTCGAAGGTGGGATAGCTGGCCATCCCCAGGATCTCGCCGGTGTGGACGTTCAGCACGATGCCCACAGCGCCCTTGGGGGTGAACTCGCCGACCGCCTGGTAGAGCTCGTCCTCAAGCGCCGCCTGCACGCGCAGGTCGATGGACAGGGGCACCGCCGCACCCGCCGACGCCCCGCTGCGGATCTCCTCGTTCAGCGCCAGCTCGGCCCCGCTCAGACCCTCGCCGCCGGAATCGGCGAAGCCGATGATGTGCGCGCCGGTGCGGCCGAGCGGATAGACCCGCCGCTGCTCGGGCTCGAAGCTCACGCCGGGCAGGCCCAGCTCGTGGACGCGCGCCCTCACCTCGGGCGTCAGGGCGCCGACCACGAAGGTGCGCCGATTGCCGCGCAGGGCGCGCTCCAGCCGCACGGGGCTCAGGGCGGGCACGGCGGCCCGCAGCGCGCGCCGGGTCTCCTCGGTGTCCCAGATCTCGCGGGGGTCCAGGTAGAGGCCGTAGTGCAGCAGGTCGGCGGCCAGCAGCTGGCCGTTGCGGTCCACCAGGTCGGCGCGGGCCGCGCCCAGGGGGACGCTGATCCCCGAACCCTGGTGGGCGTCGGACATCAGGGACGCCCGCGTGGCGCCGAACGCCAGGGTGAGGAAGCCGGCGGCGAACAGGGCCAGCACGAAGAAGATGCGGATCCGGGTGTCGTCCTCCGCCCTGCCGGATGCGCGGGCCCGCTCGAAGGCGTGCTCCAGGCGCCAGACCCAGGCGCCCAGCCAGCGCGACAGCGGGGAGGAGCCGAAGCTGTTCTGGCCGAGACTCACCGGGCGACCCCGGAGACCGGCGTGAGGAGTTGGGCGGCCACCGGCGCGGAGGGCATGGCGGGCCCGGCGAGCGCCATGGCGGCGCGCGCCTCGGTGGGGGCGGCCGCAATCACGGCCCGGTCAGGGGCCGGGGCGGGGCCGGCGAGCGGGGGGGTGCGCACCACGTCGACCAGGCCCTCGGTGGTTGTCTCACGCTTTATGGTGACCGGCGCCAGGCCCAGGTAGGTCTCGGCCAGGTGCTCGATCCGGGCCGGCTGCTCCAGGTGCGAGACCTCGGCCTGCAGCAGGCGGATGCGGGCCTTCTCGGCCTTGATCTGCCGCTCCACGCTGGCGATCTGGGCGCGCTCGCCGCCGGCCAGGGTCTTGGCCAGGTAGACGCCGAAGATCAGCACGATCAGCAGGCCAAGGGCCGCCAGGTCGATGAGCCGGAATCCCCTGACCTTCCTGTCCAGCAGGCTCATGCCGCCTCCCTCCATACGGGCGCGTCGGTGCGCACCGCCGCCCGCAGC
>CANJKG010000259.1 GCA_947474775.1 Caulobacteraceae bacterium
CTGTCGGCGGCGACCAGCGGGGCCTGCAAGCTGGGCCTCGAGGCGATGGGCCGGTTCGCCGGGCGCGCCTATGGCCTGCCGGTGACGATCGCGCGGCTGTGCACCGTGCTGGGGCCGCACCAGGCCTATTATGGCAAGCAGACGACGGCGGTGCTGAAGGGTGACGAGATCGTCCTGCCGGGCGATCCCAATCCCCACTCGGCCATCCATGTGAACGACATGATCGACCAGATCGAGCCGCTGCTGGGCGCCGCCGGCCGGGAGGCGCTGACGGTCAACTGGTGCGGCGACGAGGCCGTGACCAACCAGGACACCATCGCCAGGATCGCCGAGCGCACCGGCCGCACCCCCCGGGTCCGCGTCGCGTCCCGGCCGGGCTTCGGCGGCGGCGCGGTCTGCGACGCCGATCTGCGCCGGTCGATCACCGGTCCGTGCCGGACGCGGTTCTGGGACGGCTTCGAGCGGATGCTGGACGAAATGGTCGACGGCGTCGCGTCCCCCATCCCGCAACGGTCCTGGACCTATAGCGGCGGGCCGCAGAACCACATGTTCAAGGGCGCCTGACCTGGGCTGAAAGCGCGGCGCGGAAGTCCGCCAGAACGATCGGAGCACCATGGCCAACCAACTGGAGAACCGCCGCATCATCGTCACCGGCGGGGCGAGCGGCATCGGGGCGAGCGTGGTGCGGGCCTATGTCGCCGAGGGCGCGCAGGTGGCGTCGCTGGACATCCTCGACGATGCGGGCGCAGAGATCGCGCGAGCCGCCTCGGCCAAGGGCCCGGGAAGCGCGCGCTACTGGCATTGCGACGTCAGCCGTCGATCCGAGACCGACCGGGCGGTGGACGAGGCGGTCGCCGTCCTGGGCGGCCTCGACGCCCTGGTGAACATCGCAGGGGTCGAGCGCACCGCGCCCGCCGAGAGCATCGACGACGACCACTGGGACCTGATGTTCGAGGTGAACGCCCGCGGCACGTTCCACACCAACCAGGCGGCGTTCCGTCACATGAAGGATGGCGGCGGCCAGATCGTGAACTTCGGGTCCGGCGCCGGCATCCAGGGCATGCGAGGGGGCGCGGCCTACTCCGCAGCCAAGGGGGCGGTGCTGGCCTGGAGCCGCACCGCGGCCAAGGAGTGGGGGCGCTACGGCATCACCGTGAACGCCATGGCCCCGGCGATCTGGACCCCCATGTACGACGCCCACCGGGCGCGCATGACCAAGGACGAACTGGCCGCGCACGACGAGGCCAAGCGCAGCGCCGTGCTGATAGGCGGCCGGCTGGGCGACCCCGATCGCGACTTCGCCCCGGTGATGGTCTTCCTGGTGAGCGAGGGCGCCCGCTTCATCACCGGCCAGACGCTGCCGGTGAACGGAGGAAGCCTGATCCTAACCTGAGGGCGACCGCCCCCGCCGGCGAGCCCCGGGCCTGACGTGGCAGGTGCGCCGGCCGCCAATTCCTGAGCAAATGGGCGGCGGTCTTGGGATGGAGGGAACGCGATGCCGATGGATGACGCCGGAGGTCCGGATGCGGAGGGCCTTGAGGCGCGCACGCGCGGGCAATGGTGGGTGACCGACGAGAAGCTGGTCCCGGTCAAGCTGGACGCCGTCCGCGCGATCAGCATCGCGGCCCACAGGCGCGCCGGGGCGTCGGAGGAGGACGCGGCCTTCCTCACCGACCTGCGGCTGGATAAGTCCCTGCAGGGCGACTATGTGCGCGGCATCCGCGCCGACACCTGGCTCGACCTGAAGACCAGGGCCGACGCCGGCGAGCTCGACCTGGCGCCGCGGTTCACGATCCTGAAGGAGACGGCCAGCTCGGCCCTGATCGACGGCACGCCGAAGGTCCCGCAGGGCCTGCTCGGCCGCTTCGCCATGTCCACGGCGATGAACAAGGCCAGGGCCCAGGGCGTGGGCTATGTGGCCTTGCGCTCGAACATCGGCCTGCTCACCGCCCACGTGCGCGAGGCGGCGGAGGCCGGCATGGTGGCCATGGTGTTCACCCAGTCGTTCCCGACCGTCGCGCCGTTCGGGGGCGTGCAGGCGCTGCTGGGCAACGCGCCGGTGGCCTTCGGCATCCCGGCCGGGGACCGCGACCCGGTGGTGATCGACATGTCGCTGACCAATTCGTCCTCGTCGCCGGTGGTGGACGCGGCGCGGCGCAGGCGCAGGCTGCCCGACGGCTTCATCTACGACCGCAACGGCCAGCCGAGCGACGATGCGAACGACTACCGGGACCTGGCGGCCGCCCCGCCCGGCGTGTCGCTGCCGCCGCAGGGCAGCCTCGTGCCGCTGGGGGGCAGCCACAAGAGCTATGCGTTGATCTTCATGATCGGCCTGCTGACGGCGGCGCTCACCGGCACCGACTTCCCCTGGGAGTCCCCGGACATGAGCCGGGGCGGCACGCCGGCCGACCCGGACGGCCGCTATGGATCGATGTTCATCGTCATCGACCCGGCCGCCTTCGTCCCGATGGAGGCGTTCAGGGCGCGCGTGGACGCCTTCATCGACCACCTGAAGGCGTCTCCAAAGCGCGCCGGCGTGGACGAGATCCTGTATCCCGGCGAGCAGTCGCAGCGCCTGAAGCGCCAGCGCCGGGAGGGCGGCAAGCTGCTGATACCCGCCAGCCAGTTCGAGGCGGTGATGGCCGTCGCCCGCGCCCTGGACCTGCACGAACTGGCCGGGGCGGTGGCCGCCTAGGCCGCCATCCGGGCCTTGAACACGCCGTCGGGGAGGCGGGCGGCCCGAGACGGGTGGATGAAGAAGTAGTCCTTCCAGGGAAGGCCCTCGACCACGGCCGTGCGCTCTTCCAGGCGGTCGCCGGCCAGGGCGAACATGCGGTAGCCGCGGTCGCGGAACAGGGCCACCACCGCCTCGGCCGAGCCCCCGAAGCGGGTGGCGAGCATGGGCGGGTGGATCTCCACCAGCACGTGAGGGCGGTCGCGGTCGAGGATGGCGCGGGCGCCCTCCAGGGCCTTCAGCTCGGCGCCCTCGATGTCCATGCGGATGAAGTCGACCTTGTCGATGCCGTGTTCGCGGCAGTAGTCGTCCAGGGCGATGACCGGGGTGGACTGCAGGGTCGCGCCCTGGTCCTCCAGGTCCGGGCGGGCCGGGCCGTTGGGCGGGGTCTCCGAGACGTAGGCGTAGGCACGGCCCATGCGGCCGGACATCTTGCGGGGCGTGACCAGCAGCATCTCGCCGGGCTTGTCGGAAACGGCGGCGTGGATGGCGGTGACCCGGTCGCCGATGCGGTGCCAGGCGATGGTGGCGCGCAGCACCTGGTAGGCGAACTCGGAGGGCTCGAAGGCGTGGATGCGGGCCTTCGGCGCGACGCGGGTCATCACGTAGGAGTGGCGGCCGTCGCTGGCCCCCACGTGCAGGCAGGTGGGGGCGCCCGAGAGCAGGTCCGCCAGGTAGGGCGTCTCGGGCTCGTGCTTGGACCAGCGGAGATTGCGCCGCCAGGCCCGGAAGGCGTGGCCCAGCACACGTAGCGAAGGCATTTGTGCTCCTTGTGGGCCTTGTTTAGTCCGCCGCGCGGGTGACGGTCATCATGTAGTTGACGGCCACGTCGTGAGACTGGCGCCAGCGGCCGGTGAGCGGGTCGTAGACCACGCCGAAGGGGCCGTCGACGGCGACGGGCTCGCCCTCCAGGAAGGCGCGTAGCTCGTCCGGCTTCAGGAACCGGTTCCAGTCGTGGGCGCCGACGGGCAGCCAGCGCAGGATGTAC
>CANJKG010000260.1 GCA_947474775.1 Caulobacteraceae bacterium
ACCTGCCCTGACCGGTCAGCACATCAACCTGGCGCAGCTTGGCGACGATCTCTTCCGGCTTGTGGTGCTTCCTTGCCATCGTTCCATCCATCCAAAATGGTCCTCGGACCAACATAAGGGATGGATCACTTCAAGGGGGTCAGACCACGGGTCGTCTGCGGGCGCCGGCGCGCCCCGCCAGGCCGTGGCCCGCACCGGCGTGACCGTGTATCGCGGCCGCGGGTCCAGCACGTGGGGACAGTTGGCCAGCACCACGATCACGTCCATCTCGGCGCGAAGGGTGACGGCGCGGCCGGGCGGGAAGGGTCCGACCTGCGCCGCCATGGCGCCGTCCTCGGCGATCGTCACGCCCTTGAAGAGGTTAATGCAAGGATGCACGTCCTTAGCCGTGAGGCCGTGCTTCCCGGCCGCGATAAGGAATCGGTCGCGGGCGTTGGGATGATCGCCCCAGTTGTCGCCGTCGCCGTAGCGCCGGGCGTTGGAGGCGGCGTTGGAGGCGCCGCAGAAGGCGTCGTGGGCCTGGGCGGTGTCCTCCAGGATGGAGAGCAGGACGCGGCCCATGTCGGACAGCAGCAGCTTGCCCTGCCCCAGATAGGCGTTCCACTGGACCTTGACCGTGTCGGCCACGTTCAGCCGCTCGACCGGGCGTTCGGCGTTGAAGACCAGCATCGAGACGCAGGCGTCGCCGCCCAGGTCCTCCAGCTTCAGGCGCGCGCCACGGGCGAGCTGTTTGGAGGCGTAGCCGCCGGCGGCGATCGTCTCCTCCCAGACCAGGCCCTCGCCTGCCGGGACAATGGGCATGGCCTCGACCCGGGTCCCGGCCATGGCGCGGGCGTGGGCCTGGGCGCCGTAAGGATCGGCGGTGCTCATTGATCCTCTCCATGGGCGTGCAGCGGCGGCAGCAGGGCGGTGGTGGTGACCAGCCGGATCTGCTGCACGCCACGGATCCGGCGCAGCTCGTCGCAGAGCTGCTGGAGCCGCCGCGACGGGCCCTGCACCAGCAGCACCTCCAGCGACTGGTCCTCCTCAAGGAAGACGTGCTGGGAGGAGATGACCTCCTTCACATAGGCGCACTGCGTCTGGGCCAACGCATGGCGCACGCGGCCGGATTCGGCCCGGTAGATGAGCGTGACGGTGCCGGCCACCACGGCGTCCGGGATCTCCTCGCGGTGCCCGGCGAGCTCGTGGCGGATCAACTCGGCGATCATCTGCGACCGGCTCGGCAGGCCGCGCTCGCCGACCATCTCGTCGAGCTGAGAGAGCAGTTCGGCCGGCAGGCTGACGCTCAGCCGGGCCAAGTGGGAAATGGCTTCACCCATGCTCCAGGGCTAGCGGCCATTATTACGTTCAGCCAGTTCCGTAATAACGCGGGGCGCCGAAGTCCGACGCTTGCCTAGCCTTTGGGCGCGGCGCCTCTCCAATAGCCAGAACCGCGGCGGCGGCGCATGTCTAGGTCTCCGTCGCCACCAGCCGCGCCCGGCGCGAGGGCGGTGCTCAGCGCCGGCCGAACAGGCGCTCGATGTCGGCGAGCTTCAGCTCCACATAGGTTGGGCGGCCGTGGTTGCACTGGCCGGAGTGGGGCGTGGCCTCCATCTGGCGGAGCAGGGCGTTCATCTCCGGCGCGGTGAGCCGGCGGCCGGCGCGCACCGAGCCGTGGCAGGCCATGGTCGAGCAGACTTCAGCGAGGCGTTCCTTGAGCGCCAGGGCCTGGCCGTTCTCGGCGAGATCGTCGGCGATGTCGCGAACCAGGCCGGCGGCGTCGGTCTCGCCCAGCATCGCCGGGACCTCACGCACCAGGACCGCGCCCGGGCCGAAAGGCTCCAGGACCAATCCCAGGGCGGCCAGTTCCTCGGCGCGCGCGCCCACCCGCTCCGCCTCGGCAGGGTCGAGCTCAACCACCTGCGGCAACAGCAGGGCCTGGCGGGCGACGGCGCCGTCCGCCATCTCGGCCTTCATCCGCTCATAGACCAGCCGCTCGTGGGCGGCGTGCTGGTCGACGATGACCACCCCGTCGCGGGTCTGGGCGACGATGTAGGTCTCGTGGACCTGGGCGCGGGCGGCGCCCAGGGGATAGTCGACGGGATCGAATATGGTGGCGGTGTCGGCGACGCCGGGCGTGTCCCATTGCGGCTCGGCGCGGGCGGAGATCTCCGACAGCCCCGGGATCGCCTGGGCGACGGCCGTGGCGACCGCGCCGGGCGACCAGCCGCCCTGGCGCCAGGCGGAGAACCCCGCGGCCGAGGGCGACGGGGTGTAGCCGCCGGGCCGGAAGCCCCCCAGGGCCGCGCCGGCGACGGTGGTGGAGGCGCGGTGGCCTGCGCCGGCCAGGGCGTGCCTGAGGCCGCCGATGATCAGGCCGCGCACCAGGCCGGGATCGCGGAACCGCACCTCGGTCTTGGCCGGATGGACGTTGACGTCCACCAGGGTCCCGTCGAGCTCCACATAGAGGGCGGCCAGGGGATGGCGGTCGCGGGCCAGGAAGTCGGCGTAGGCGGCGCGCAGGGCGCCTTGCAGCAGGCGGTCGCGCACGGGCCGGCCGTTGACGAACAGGTGCTGGTGGCCGGCGTTGCCGCGGCTGTAGGTGGGCAGGCCGGCGAAGCCCGACAGCCGCACGCTCTCGCGCTCGTGGTCGATGGGCAGGGCGTTGTCGGAGAACTCGCGGCCCAGGATGGCGGAAAGCCGTGCAAGCCGGCCCTCCGGGCCGGCGGGCTCGGCGGGCAGGCGAAGGACGCGACGGCCGTCGATGTCCAGGGAGAAGGCCACCGCCTCATGGGCCATGGCCTGGCGCTTCACCTCCTCGGCGATGGCCATGGCCTCGGCACGCTCAGACTTCATGAACTTCAGCCGGGCGGGCGTGGCGTAGAACAGGTCGCGCACCTCCACCCGCGCGCCGTGCGGACCGGGGAAAGGTGCCGGCGTGACCGGCCCTACCGCGCCGGCTTCCACCATCACCGCGTGGGCGTCGGCGAACCCGCGCGCGCGGCTGGTGATCGACAGGCGGGCCACCGAGCCGATGGAGGGCAGGGCCTCGCCGCGGAAGCCCAGGGTGGCGATGCGCAGCAGGTCGTAGTCGCCGGCGTCGTCGGGGGCGAGCTTGGAGGTGGCGTGGCGCTCGACGGCGAGAGGCAGTTCGGCTGGCGCCAAACCCTGGCCATCGTCGGCGACGAGGATGCGGGTGAGGCCGCCGCCGTCGGCCTGGATCTCGATGGAACAGGCGCCGGCGTCGAGGGCGTTCTCCACCAGCTCCTTGACCGCGCTGGCCGGCCGTTCCACCACCTCGCCGGCGGCGATGCGGTTGACGGTTTCAGGCGGCAGGCGGCGGATCGGCATGGCAGGGCTTTCGCGGACCCCTCAATATAGGACGATTCCGGAGCGGCCCATGCGCAAGCTTTCCTGGTTCGTGGCGCTCTTGGCGACGGTGACCCTGGCCCTACCGGCCAGGGCCCAGCCGTTCGATCCCGATGGCGTGCTGCTGGAGGAGCTGGTGGTCACCGCGCGCGACCTGGGCCCCGCCTTCTGGACCGTCCGCGACGCAGACACGGTGGTCTATGTGCTGGGCACGCCCTCGCTCGCGCCCAAGCGCATGCAGTGGGACCAGAGCGTCTTCATGCGCCGGCTCAGAGGCGCCAATGTGGTGATCCTGCCGGCGCGGGGGACGCGGGTGCGGGTGCTTAGCGCCCCCAA
>CANJKG010000261.1 GCA_947474775.1 Caulobacteraceae bacterium
GCATCACCGCCCACGTGAAGGTGCTGGCCTCCGACGCCTATGAGGGCCGCGCCCCCGCCACCCGCGCCGAGACCAAGACGGTGAAGTACCTCACCGACCAGTTCCGAGAGGCCGGCCTACAGCCCGGCGGCGACCTGCGCGGGAGCAGCCGCGCCTGGACCCAGGACGTGCCTCTGGCGCGCTTCCAGACCAAGGGCCCGGTTTCCCTTGGCGTCACCGCCGTCGGCGTCGCGCAGGTCTGGACCCAGGGCGACCAGGTCGCCATCCGCGCCGCCCAGACCGGGGCCGAACGGATATCGATCAAGGACGCGCCCCTGATGTTCGTGGGCTACGGCGTCACCGCCCCCGAGCGGGACTGGGACGACTTCAAGGGCGTGGACCTCAAGGGCAAGATCGCCCTGGTTCTAGTCAATGATCCCGACTTCGAGACCGGGGAAGGCCCGTTCGGCGGCAAGGCCATGACCTACTATGGCCGCTGGATGTACAAGTACGAGGAGGCCGCCCGGCGCGGCGCCCTGGGGATGCTGGTGATCCACGAGACGGTCCCGGCCGCCTACGGTTGGGTCACGGTCAAGAACTCCAACACCATCGAGGTTCTCGACATCATCCGCGACCGGCCGACCGAGGCCCACGTGCCCCTGGAGGGCTGGATCCAGCGCGACGTGACCGTGGACCTGTTCAGGAAGGCCGGCCTCGACTTTGAGGCCCTGAAGCTCCAGGCGCGCGGCCGGGACTTCAGGCCGGTGACGCTGTCTGGCGTCACCCTCTCGGCCGACTTCGCCGTGGACGTGGAGAAGATCGTCACCCGCAACGTCGTCGCCGTCCTGCCCGGCGCGAAACGGCCGGACGAGCGGGTGATCTACACCTCCCACTGGGACCACCTGGGCATCGGCCCGCCTGACGCTAAGGGCGATGTCATCTACAACGGCGCCGTCGACAACGCTGACGGCATCGCCGTCCTGATCGAGTTGGGCCGCGCCTTCGCGCAGGCCCCGCGCACCGACCGCTCCGTCGTCTTCCTGGCCGTCACCGCGGAGGAGAAGGGACTCCTGGGCTCGGAGTACTACGCCGCCAATCCGCTCTATCCCCTGGCCACCACCGTGGCGAACCTCAACCTGGACGCCCTGCGGCCCGCCGGCCCGGCGCGCGATTTCTCCACCGCCGGCGACGCGCCGGTCACCCTGCAGGACGACCTGATCGCCGTGGCCAAGCTCAAGGATCGCTACTTCACCCCCGATCCCAGGCCCGAGGCCGGCCACTTCTACCGCTCCGACCACTTCCCCTTCGCCAAGCGCGGGGTGCCGGCGATCTCCTACGGCTCCGGCCAGGACCTGGTGGCGGGCGGGACCGCCGCCGGCAAGGCCTTCGCCGAGGCCTATGTGAAGGACCGCTACCACCAGCCCGCCGACGAGATCGGCCCGGACTGGAACTCCGACGGCATCGCCCAGGACACGGGCCTTCTCTATGACCTGGGCCGCGCGCTGGCCAATTCCACCGCCTGGCCGGAGTGGAAGCCGGGCGCGGAGTTCAAGGCCGAGCGGGACCGGACCGCGACGGAGCGGAGATAGCCATGGCCGGGACGATCCGCTTCGGGATCGGCGGCTGGAACTTCGAGCCCTGGCGCGGGGTGTTCTATCCCGACGGCCTCAAGCAGGCCGACGAGCTGGGCTACGCCAGCCGCCATGTCACCAGCATCGAGATCAACTCCACCTACTATTCCAGCCAGAAGCCGGCCACCTTCGCCAAGTGGGCGGCCGCCGTCCCCGACGACTTCGTCTTCGCCGCCAAGGCCAACCGCTTCTGCACCAACCGCCGCGTCCTGGCCGCGGCGGGGAAGTCGATCGACATGTTCCTCAACCAGGGCCTCGTCGAGCTGGGCGACCGGCTCGGGCCCATCGTCTGGCAGTTCGCCCCCACCAAGACGTTCGACCCCGACGACTTCGCGGCCTTCCTGGACCTGTTGCCCGACAGGCAGGACGGCCTGCCCCTCTCCCACGTCATGGAGGTCCGTAACGACACCTTCAGGACGCCTGAGTTCGTGGCCCTTTGCGCGCGGCGTGGCGCGGTCATCTGCTGCGCGGAGCACGAGACCTACCCGATGATCCCCGACGTCACCGGCGACCTCATCTACGCCCGCCTGATGATGGGCTCGGACGACATCCCCACGGGCTATCCGCCCGCCGACCTCGACCGCAGGAGCGCCCGCCTCAAGGCCTATGCCGAGGGCGGCTCCCCCGCCGACCTCGATCCTGTCGATCCGGCCCGCAAAGCGCCCGCCAAACCCCGCGATGTCTTCGCCTTCGTCATCCACGAGGGCAAGGTCCGCGCCCCGGCGGCGGCCATGGAACTGATCAAGCGGGTGGACGGCTGAGAGGCCATCCACCTAAGATGACGCGCGTCATCTTTCCGATTCCCCCGCGAGGTCGATGTCCCAGGCCACCCAGAACCCCGCCGCCCAGAACCCCGCCGGCAAGCGCGAGCAGACCAAGCTCCAGAACCGCCAGGCGATCCTGGACGCGGCACGCGAGGTGTTCGGCGAGCTGGGCTATGAGACGGCCACGGTGCGCGACATCATCCGCCGCACCGACCTCGCCGCCGGCACCTTCTACAACTACTACACCTCCAAGGAGGAGGTGTTCGCCGCCCTGGCCGACGACGGCGCCCGCCGCTTCGCCCCCCTGCTCAAGGCCAGCCGCGCCGAGGCGCCCGACTTCGAGACCTTCGTGCGCGCCGCCATCGCCGCCTATTTCGAGTTCCTGGCCGACGAGCACCGCAACTGGATGGCCCGCCGCCCGCCCGGTGAGGCCCGCCCCCACCTGCCGGGCGAGACCCCGGAGATGGCCGCCGTCTTCACCGAGGTGCGCGCCGCCATCGAGGACGCCCTGGCCGCGCGCGGCCGCCCGGTCGCCGACCCCGACTACATGGCCGCCGCCTGCATCGCCATCGCCCGCACCGTCGGCGCCCGCTTGCTGGCCAGGCGCCCCATCGACACCGCCGCCGCCGCCGACTTCGCAGTGAGCATGATCCTGGGCGGCCTGCGCGGATTGTCGCCCGCGGAGCGGGGCGGTTGAGGCGCTCCACCCAGCGCTTGCTCGTGCGCCAGCTCCTGTCCCTCCCCGAGCCGATCCTTAGGATGATGGCCGGCGGCGGCGTCACCCATGTGGGCGGCCGCACCCTCGACCCTCGCTTCCAACTGCTGGCCGCCCAGGCGCGCAACGCCCCGCCCCTGGCCACGCTCACCCCCGACGAGGCCCGCCGGGCCTCGGCCGACGGCGTGGCCCTGGTGTGCGGCGACCCCGAGCCCGGCGTGCGCGCCGAGCACCTCACCGTCCCGGGCGCGCAGGGCGAGATCCCCGCCCGCCTCTACCGCCCGGAGCGCCAGGATCCGGCCCGGCCGCTGATGGTCTACGCCCATGGCGGCGGCGGAGTGATCGGCGACCTCGACCTCTCCGACGCCTTCTGCGGCATGCTGGCGGCGACGGCCCGCTGCGCGGTGCTATCAGTGGACTACCGCCTGGCGCCCGAGCACCGCTTCCCGGACGGTCCGGACGACGTGGCGGCCGCCTACCGCTGGGCCCGCGGCCAGGGCGGCCGTTTCGGCGCGCCCGATGGCGCCGTGGCCCTGGCCGGCGATTCCATGGGCGCCACCATCGTCGCCGCCCTGGCCCTGGAGCTGAA
>CANJKG010000262.1 GCA_947474775.1 Caulobacteraceae bacterium
ATCCTTCGTCCCTCGCGGCGGCGGCATCGTGCCGTGGGCGAGCCCGCCAGCTCGATGGGAAAGCGCGCGCTCGCCCACCCAACCCTTGGCGTCAGAGGCCGCCATGAACTAACATTGAAGATGGATCACCCCTCGGGGGCAGGCCAGCAGGAAATCATGCGGATGCCGATTTAGGGCTTAATCTCCCGCCGTTTCGCGGGGGAGCCGCCGCTCCGCTACGCGGTCATTTTATGACCGCGCACGCCACCCGGGGGCCGGCGCCGCCGATGGGCTGGGTGGTGTGGTCGTCGGGGCTGGCGTGGATCACCAGGGCCGAGCCGTCGGCGTCGCGCAGGGCCCCGAGCGTCGTGGCGGTGGTGAACACCTCCGCCGAGGCCGCGCCGCCGGTGTCGGCGTGCAGGTTCGGCAGGTCGCCGGGTTCGTTGGCGGCGGGGTTGAGCAGGCCGTGGACGGCCTTAGCCGTCCCTTCATGGACGTGCGGGCCCGCCGAAGTGAAGTCGGAGGTCGAGCAGTCGCCCTTGGCGTGCAGGTGCAGGCCGTGCCAGCCCGGCGAAAGGCCCTTGGCCTCCACCCGGATCAGCACACCCTTGGGGGCCGCATCGAGCACCACCGCGCCGACGGTCTGGCCGGTGCTGTTCTTCAGTTCGGCGGTCACCGGATCGGCGGCCCAGGCGCCGCCGGCCGCGCACAGGGCGGCCAGGGCGGGAACAAGCGGCTTCAGCCTCATCTCACGAACTCCTTTGCACGGACGCCAGCCTATGTCCCTCGGGGGAGGCTATGCTACGCCTTTCGTCATGGGCCGTCCCATGATCGAGCTTGCGGGCGTCGAAAAGCGTTACGACGGCCATGCCGCGTTGGCCGGCGTCGACCTGACCGTTGGGACAGGCGAGTTCGTAGCGCTGGTGGGCGGTTCGGGTTCCGGCAAGACCACCTTGCTCAAGACCATCAACGGCCTGGTGCGCCCCGACGCGGGCGAGGTGCGGGTCGATGGCGAGGAGACCGGGTCGCGCGCGCCACATGAACTGAGGCGTAAAATCGGCTATGTATTCCAGGAGATAGGGCTGTTTCCTCATATGAGCGTGGCGGCCAATATCGCGGTCACGCCCAGGCTGCTTGGCTGGCCGGCGGGGCGAATGGCGGCCAGGGTGGACGAGTTGCTGGACCTCGTGGCCCTGCCGCGCGACGTCGCCGGCCGCGACCCCTCGGCGCTGTCGGGGGGCCAGCGTCAGCGGGTGGGGGTCGCCCGGGCGCTGGCGGCGGCGCCGGCCCTGATGCTGATGGACGAGCCGTTTGGGGCGCTGGACCCGCTGACCCGCGACGCCCTCGGCGCCGACTACCGCGCCCTGCATGAGCGCCTGGGCCTGACCACGGTGATGGTCACCCACGACATGGCCGAGGCGGTGCTGCTGGCCGACCGGATCTTGGTGCTGAAGGCCGGCCACATCCTGGCCGACGGGGCGCCGGCCGAGCTGCTGGCGAAGGCGACGGACCCTGACGTCCGCGCGCTGCTGGAGGCGCCGAGGCGCCAGGCTGAGCGCCTGCGGGCGAAGCTGGGGGAGGGCGCGTGAGCCCGCAGCTGGCCGCCGCGATGGAGCGCCTGCCGGAATACTTGGGCTGGCACGTGCTGCTCAGCGCCAGCGCGCTGATCCTGGGGGCGGCCATCAGCCTGCCGCTGGCGATCGCCGCGGGCCGGGGACGGCGGTTGCGCTGGCCGGTGCTGGCGGGGGCCAGCCTGGTGCAGACCATTCCCAGCCTGGCCTTGCTGGCGCTGTTCTATCCGCTGCTATTGGCGCTGTCGGCGCTCAGCGAGGCGACGCTGGGGCGGGGCTTCTCGGCGCTGGGCTTCCTGCCGGCGCTGCTGGCGCTGACGCTCTATTCGATGCTCCCCATGCTGCGGAACGGGGTGGCGGGGCTCACCGGCCTCGATCCCGCCGTGCGCGAGGCCGCGGACGGGGTGGGAATGAGCCCCGGCCAGCGGCTGTGGCGGGTGGAGCTGCCTCTGGCCGCGCCGGTGATCATGGCCGGCGTTCGCACCGCCGCGGTCTGGACCATCGGGGCGGCGACGCTGTCGACGCCGGTCGGGCAGACGAGCCTGGGCAACTACATCTTCGCCGGACTCCAGACCGAGAACTGGGTGTTCGTGCTGTTCGGCTGCGCGGCCTCGGCGGTGCTGGCGCTGGCGGCGGACCAGTTGCTGGGGCTGATGGAGGCCGGCGCGCGGCTGCGCAGCCCGCTGCGGATCGGGGCGGGCGCCTTGGGCCTGGCGGCGGGCGTGGCCCTGGCGGTGGCGCCCCTGGCCGGCGGGGGCCGGGCCGAGACCTATGTGGTGGGGGCGAAGAACTTCTCCGAGCAGTACATCCTGGCCGAGCTGATGGCCGGGCGCATCGAGCGTGCGGGCGCCGGGGTCCAACGCAAGGACGGTCTGGGCTCGGCGGTGGCCTACCGGGCCCTGGCGGCGGGCGAACTGGATGTCTACGTGGATTATTCCGGCACGCTCTGGACCAATGCGCTCGGGCGCACCGACAACCCCGGCCGGGCCGAGGTCCTCAGTCAGCTCACCGCCGAACTGAAGCGACGGGACGGCGTGACCGTGCTGGGCTCGCTCGGGTTTGAGAACGCCTACGCCTTCGTCATCCGGCGGGAGCGGGCCAAGGCGCTGGGGATCGCGACCCTGGAGGATCTGGCCCGCGAGGCGCCGAAGCTCACCCTGGGTTCGGACCTGGAGTTCCTGTCGCGGCCGGAATGGAAGGCGGTGGAGGCGGCCTACGGGCTGCGCTTCAAGGCCAGGCGCTCCTACCAGCCCACCTTCATGTACCGGGCGCTGGCCGGCGGCGAGGCCGACGTGATCAGCGCCTTCTCGTCGGACGGGCGCATCGCGGCGGACGGTCTGGTGATCCTGGGCGATCCGAAGGGCGCCATCCCGCCCTACGACGCCGTGGTGCTGGTCTCACCGAGGCGGAGCGACGACGCGCGGCTGCTGGCGGCGCTTAGGCCGCTCGTGGGGGCCGTACCGGTGGAGCGGATGCAGGCGGCCAACTACAGCGTCGACCGGGACATCGGAAAACTGGCGCCCGCCGAGGCGGCGAAGGCGCTGGAGGCCACAATCAGTCGCGCGCCTTAGGCTTGCAGCGTCCAGTCGAGGATATCCTGGCGCGCAGGTCCTCGAAATAGGCCAGATCGACCGGAGTGGTCGGGCGGAGATGGCCCCATCGAGGAGCAAGCGCCGTAGACCTAGACGGTCTTTATCGCTCTTGATCATGCCTTTCATCAGCATCTCCTGCGACGAGGACCGTGCGTATCGCTGGCGCCGTCCAACCCGGCAATTCCTGCCGCATGGTAGCCGTTCATTAACCATGATGGGCCACCCTGGCGGCGACGGAAACCCCGTCCATTTCCATTGCTTGTCCACGAGGCCAACATGAACGGCGCCGAGGTTCTGGACGTCGGGCGCGACGCCATCTGGCTGACTATCCAGCTGTCGGCGCCGGTGCTGATCGTGGGGCTGATCGTGGGCGTGGCCATCGGCCTTATGCAGGCGCTGACCCAGATCCAGGAGGCCACCTTGGTGTATGCGCCGAAGATCGTGGCGATCTTCGTGTCTCTGCTGATCTTCCTGCCCCTGATGGGGGCGCTGATGAACGGCTTCATGCGCAACATCGCCGC
>CANJKG010000263.1 GCA_947474775.1 Caulobacteraceae bacterium
CCAGTGGAAGCCCTTCTGCTCGTAGCCGATGTCCTTGATCGCCTGGCGGACTTTGGGCTCCAGGCCCCGCACGATCTCCTTGGTCATGGCCTTGTTCTCGGCCTTGGAGGCGCCCGGCTTGCCGGCGCGGACTTCGCCGGCCAGCACGATGCGGTTGGTGGTCACCAGGGTCTCGCAGGCGACGCGGGCCTGCGGCTCAACGCTCAGGAAGGCGTCGACGACAGTGTCGGAGATGCGGTCGGCGACCTTGTCCGGATGGCCTTCGGACACGCTTTCGCTGGTGAAGATATAGCTGGAACGGCTCAAGGGATGCTCCGGAAATCAGGGCCGCCCGCTCGGACGGCGGCGAGGTCGAAATGGCGTATAAAGGAATCTTTATGTCCCGCCAAGCTTAGGATGGCGCCCAAAGGTTACCGTCGCCGGAACAGCAGCGGTAGGGCCGAGGCGGCCAGCATCAGGGCGAACAGCCGGTCGCCCAGGTGGCTGTAGAGGGTTGGCTCAAGGGCCGGCGGTAGGGGCATGTCCATGACGCCGGCGCGGCCTAGGCCAAACGACAGCAGGACGCGGCCGTTGGCGTCGATAACAGCCGAGACGCCAGTGGGGGTCGAGCGCACGATCGGCAGGCCCTGCTCGATGGCCCGGTAGCTGGCGATGTTGAGGTGCTGCAAAGGCCCGCTTGTGGCGCCGAACCAGGCATCGTTGGAGATGTTCAGGATCCACTTCGGACGCGCGCCGCTCGCCTGGGCCACATGGCCGGTCAGGCCGGGGAACAGCGCCTCGTAGCAGATCAGCGGCTGGACCAGGGGCGCGCCGGGAATGCTGATCGGCTTCGGCGGCGCCCCGGCGGTGAAGTCGTCGGGCATATGCACCAGGCTGCGCAAGCCGATGCGGGTCGCCAATTCTCCAAACGGCAGGAACTCGCCGAAGGGAGTCAGGCGATGCTTGTCGTAGACGGCGACGATCCGCAGGCCGTCCGGCTCGCGGTGGAAGGCCATCAGGCTGTTGAAGTAGCGCGCCTTACCGTCCGGCCCGGCCTCGGCGCGGTTGACCCCCATTAGCAAGGTCTGGCCCGGCGCCACCGCATCGCGCAGACGCGCGGCGTAGGGCGAGTCCGGCGCAATGAAGTCGTTGATCACCACCGGCAGCGCGCCCTCCGGCCACACCACCAGCGGAGGGGCGTTCCCGACCGAGCGGCTCAGGTCGACATAGGTCTGAAAGATCCATTCCAGATTCTCCGGCCGCCACTTCTCCTTCTGGTCGATGTTGGCCTGGACGATGCGGATGAGGGGTGGCCCGCCCGGTGTCGGAGGCGCCGTGTGCAGGCGCCACGCGCCCAGGCCGTAGAGCGCCGCGAGGCCCAGGACTGTGACGAGGGCGCCGGCCAGCCTGCTTTGGCGCCTGATCAGCAGCTGCGGGGCGGCGGCAAGGGCCACGGTGATCCAGGTGAGGCCATAGGCCCCGACATAGGCCGCGGCCTGCGAGGGGGCCGATCCCGCCGCCCAGGTCTCGCCCGCCAGGTTCCAGGGGAAGCCGGTGAAGACGTGGCCGCGCAGCCATTCGAAGCCGCCGAGGCAGCCGGCGAACACCAGCACCCGGCCGATCCCCCGGGGCTTCAGCGCGCGATATAGCAGGCCCGCCAGGCCCCAGAACACCGCCAGGCCTCCGGCCATCAGCACCAGGGCGAAGGGCGCCATCCAGCCCTGGTTCTCGGCGTCGACCATGAACGGCTCGACCACCCACGAGACGCCCACCGCGAAATAGCCGACTCCGGCCAGCCAGGCCCGGAAGAAGGCTGAGGGTCGATCGCGCCCGTCCAGCAGGTGCAGCAGCACCGCATAGCCCAGCAGGCCCGGCAGCAGGCCGAACGGCGGATGGGCGAGGCCCGCCGCGACGCCGGCCGCCAGGGCCGCGGCCCGGGGCGCCCATTTACCCAGAACTGTCATACCGGCCGCAGCGAAGCGGAGCGCGGGGACCCATAGGCGCCGGCGATTCCAGTTTGAGACTGCGAGGCCATGTTCTCTTCGGCGCTCCCGGTGTTCAGAGGTCCCGGACACGGACTGGGTCCGTTCCGGGATGACAGTCAGATGGTTTCCGGCGGCGGCGCAGGCGGCGCCGAGCGGCGCACGCGCACCCGCTTCACCCGCCTGGGATCAGCCGCCAGCACCTCGATGACATGGCCCGCTGGATGCTCGATCAGCTCGCGCCGCTGCGGCACGCGGCCGGCCAGGGCGTTGACCAGGCCGGCCACTGTGTCGATCTCCTCCTGCATGTCGCTCGGCGCCAGGTCGACGCCGTCGCCCATGGCCTGCTCCAGCTCCTCCAGCGGCGTGCGGCCGTCAGCGACCCAGCCGGCTTCGTCCTCAACGATGGGCTGGAAGCCGTTGTCGGCGTCGTCGTGCTCGTCGGCGATCTCGCCCACCAGGGTCTCCAGCAGGTCCTCCAGGGTCACCAGGCCGTCGGTGCCGCCATACTCGTCGATCACCAGGGCCATATGGGTGCGCCTGGCGCGCATCAGGCTCAGCAGCTCGGCGGCGCGCATGGAGGGCGGCACATAGAGCAACGGGCGCACCAGATGGTGGCGGCCCTGCAGGATCAGGTCGTCGGGCTTGGGCTTGCGGATCTTGCGCGCCAGCAGGCGGAAGACGTCCTTGACGTGGACCACGCCCACCGGCTCGTCCAGGGTCTCGCGATAGACCGGCATCCGCGAATGCTCGGCCTCGACGAACTGGGCGGTGACCTCGGCGAAGGTGGCGCCGCGTTCGATGGCGACGATGTCGGCGCGGGGCTTCATCACGTCGTCAACCCGCAGGTCCTGGAAGGCGCGGGCGTGGCTCACCAGTTCCCCGGTGGCCTCGGTGGCGACCTGCGGCGCATCGGCCGCGGCGGGCTGGTCGGGTTGTTTGCGGAAGATGTCCAGCAGGGCCATCACGCCGCGCCCACCCT
This sequence comes from Caulobacteraceae bacterium, assembly GCA_947474775.1. Classification (GTDB taxonomy): domain Bacteria; phylum Pseudomonadota; class Alphaproteobacteria; order Caulobacterales; family Caulobacteraceae; genus Phenylobacterium. The sequence goes on from CANJKG010000263.1 coordinate 2,944, forward strand.
TGGGGGGCGGGCTGGGGCTACTCGCAGGGTCGGGGTCAGTCATGGTCTCCCTCGCCGGCCGCGTAGGGATCGGCGATCCCCAATCCGGCCAGGACGACACGCTCGAGACCTTCCATGGCCTCGGCCTCCGCGTCGCTCATGTGGTCGTATCCTAAGAGGTGGAGCACCCCATGCGCCACAAGATGCTGCATGTGATGTGACAGGCGCTTGTGCTGTTGCCGAGCTTCCCGGGCGCAGACGCCATAGGCCAGGGCCACATCGCCCAGGAATCGCTCAGGGTTGGGCGGGGCCGGAAAGGCCAGGACGTTGGTGGTCGCATCCTTGCGGCGGAAGCGGGCGTTCAGCTCGCGCACCGTCCCGTCGTCGGTGAGCAGGAGGGAGACGCCTTCGCTGTCGGCGCCTTCCGACATCAGCGCCGCCTTCGCCGCCGCCCGGGCGAGGCTTTCGGCGTCCGGCAGGGCGGCCAGCCAGGCCGGGTCCTCGATCTCGATGTCGATCAAGCCGGTCGTCCGCTGCGGCCCAAGTCGCCTTTGGCCGCGTCGTTCCTGGCCGCGTCGGCGTCGTAGGCGCGCACGATCCGCTCCACCAGCGGGTGGCGGACCACGTCTGCGGACGTGAAGCGGGTGACGCCGACGCCCTTGACGCCCTCGAGCAGGCCGACCGCGTGGGCCAGACCGGAGTCGCGGGCGTTGACCAGGTCGATCTGGCTGGGGTCGCCG
>CANJKG010000264.1 GCA_947474775.1 Caulobacteraceae bacterium
CCAAGGCCACTCTGGCGCCCGCGCTTGCGAACGCCCGGGCGATCCCCAGGCCGATGCCGCTGGCCCCGCCGGTCACCAGCAGGGTCTTTCCCGAAACCTCGGTCATGCCGCCGCCCCTCCTGTCGTCAGACCGGCGGGAGCGCGGCGAAGGCGTCGCTCATCGCCTCCCAGCGCCGCTCCACCCGCTCCCGGTTCTCCTGATGGGTGAAGCACCACAGGCGGTTGGCCCGCACCGCCTCCAGCACCAGCACCCCCACGTCATCGCCTACCAGGGTCACCTTGGGCGGCGCGAGCGTTGACGGCCGGCGCTTGAGGCCCATCACCGCCTCGGTGGTCTCCTTGAGCCGGGTCGCCACCTTGCCCGGACAGACGATGGTCACTTCCACGCCCGTGCCGGCCATCTCGTTGGCGAAGCACTCGCTCACCATCGCCAGCGCCGCCTTGGACGCGGCGTAGTCGGCCTGGTTGGTGGAGATCACCGCCCCGATGGAGGCCACGTTGACGATGTGGCCGCCGCCCCGCTCCTTCATCCCGGGCCCCAGCAGCTTCATGCCGCTGATCGCCCCGAACAGGTTGATCTCGAACATCCGGCGCATCCAGCCCTCGTCCGTCTCCAGCAGCGGGACATAGCCGCTCCCGATGCCGGCGTTGTTGCAGAGTATGTCCACCGGCCCAAGCGCCGCCTCGACCTGCGCGATGGCGGCTGGCCAGGCCGCGGCGTCGCCGACGTCCAGAGCCACGGCCACGCCGCCCACCTCGCGCGCGGTCTCCTGCGCCCGTGGCAGGTCGATGTCCGCCACAGCCACCCGGGTTCCGGCCCTGGCGAAAGCGCGCGCGATCCCCTGGCCGATGCCGCTTCCCCCGCCGGTGACCAGCAGGGTCTTGCCCGAAACCTCGGTCATGCTCGCCCCCTTTGCCTGTCGTCAGACGGGCGGGATCGCGTCGAAGGCGTCGCTCATCGCCCGCCACCGGCGCTCCACGCGCTCCCGGTTCTCGTGGTGGGTGAAGCACCACAGCCGGTTGGCGCGCACCGCCTCCAGCACCATCACGCCCACCTGGTCGCCGCTCAGCAGCACCTTCGGCGCCACGGCGGTCGAGGGCTTGCGCCTGGCGCCCATCACCAGCTCCGTGCTCTCCCGCAGCCGCGTGGCCACCCGGCCCGGGCAGACCACGGTGATCTCGACGCCTGTGCCGCGCATCTCGTGCATGAAGCACTCGCTCATCATCGCCAGCGCCGCCTTGGCCCCGGCGTAGTCGGACTGGTTGGTCACATGGCTCACCGCCGCCATGGAGGCCACGTTGACGATGTGCCCGGCGCCCCGCGCCGCCATCGCCGGCCCCAGCAGCTTCATGCCGGTGATCGAGCCGAACAGGTTGATCTCGAACAGCCGACGCATCCAGCCGTCCTCCATCTCCACGATCGGGCGGTTGCCGCTGCCGATGCCGGCGCTGTTGACCAGGATGTCGATCGGCCCCAGCGCCTTCTCCACCGTGGCGATGGCGCCCGGCCAGGCCGCGTGGTCGCCCACGTCCAGCGCCACGCCCACCACGCCCAGCTCCCGCGCGGCCTCCTGCGCCCGTGCCGCGTCGATGTCGGCGATCGCCACCTTGGCGCCGGCCGCGGCGAAGGTGCGGGCGATCCCCAGGCCGATGCCGCTGGCCCCTCCCGTCACCAGCACGGTCTTTCCGGAAACCTCTGTCATGATGCGCCCTCAGACCGCCACCGGGATTTCGGCGAAGGCGCCGCGCATGGCGTCCCAGCGGCGCTCGACCCGCTCCTCGATCTCGGGGTGGGTGAAGCACCACAGCCGGTCCTTGCGCACGGCCTTCAGCACCAGGACGCCCACCTCGTCGCCCACCATCAGCTTCTTGGGGACAGGCGAGATCGATTCCCGCCGCTTGGCGCCGATGATCGCCTCGGTGCTCTCTTTGAACCGCGTGGAGACCCGGCCCGGACAGACGATGGTCACGCCCACGCCATCGGCCTTCATCTCGGTGGCGAAGCACTCGCTCATCATCGCCAGCGCCGCCTTGGCCCCGGCGTAGTCGGCCTGGTTGGGCACATGGCTCACCGCGGCGGAGGACGCGATGTTGATGATGTGCCCGCCGCCGCGCGCCTTCATTCCCGGCGCGACCAGTTTCATGCCGGTGATCGCCCCGAACAGGTTGATCTCGTAGAGCCGGCGCATCCAGCGCTCGTCCATCTCCACGACTGGGACATTGCCGCTGCCGATGCCGGCGCTGTTGGCCAGGATGTCGATGGGGCCCAGCGCCGCCTCCACCGCCGCAATCGCCGCCGGCCAGGCGCCCGGCTCGGCCACGTCCAGCTGCACGCCCACGCCGCCCAGTTCGGCCGCCGCTTCCCGCGCGCGATCCAGGCTGATGTCGGCGATGGCCACCTTGGCGCCGGCCCTGGCGAAGGCCCGGGCGATGCCCAGTCCGATGCCGCTACCGCCGCCGGTCACCAGCAGGGTCTTTCCGGAAACCTCGGTCACGGGGCGCCTCCCTTGTCGTTGGCGCCGACCATAGGACCGTCTGCGGCGGAGCGACAGGCCCCGCCCAGTCGTCAGAAGGGAACGACGTTGCGCTTTCGCGTATAGGCGAGGTAGCCCAGGTTGGCGCCAAGCCGCAGACCCACGCCGGCGCGGATCGGCGCCAGGGTCACGCCCTCTGCCCGCTGGTAGTTCACGCCCAGGCCGCCGATCAGATAGGCCGATCCCTCCACCCCCGGGAAGCGCTGGAAGATCACCTCGGGGACCTGCAGGTTGTAGCACAGGGTGAACACCCGGCTGGCGTTGCCGCCGAAGTCCCAGCCGGCCGTGGGGCCCTGCCAGAACACCTCCATCGGCTCCTTGCCCTTCATGTAGAGCAGGCCGCGGCCATAGCGGGCGCCCACCACGATGGCGCCAGAGCCTTCCTCGCCGGCGATATAGGCCGTGGGCTCGCCCTGGTCCTTGAAGATCCGCTCCACCGCGCCGCCCACCGCCTCGGCGGTGACGCCCATTAAGTCGGAGGCCGAGTTGATGATCTCGTCCCGCGAATAGCTCTGCGGGCGCGGCGCCGGATAATCCGGATTGCCCGGCGCCGGCAGGTCGCCGCTGGGCTGCGCCCACGCGCGCCCCGCGCCAAGCGTGACCAGACCGGAGACGATGAGGGTGCGACGATCCATAGCGCCCTAGCCTTTCCTGAAGAGTTCCAACCTGACTGCCGCCCGACCCATCTGTGCCGGAGCCCCGATTAACGGCCGATTAACCGTGTTTGCCGCGCCCTCGCGAAGCGCCGGGAATGTGCTAGACGCACCGCCCATGACGACCCCGCTTTCGCGCATCCGCAACTTCTCCATCGTGGCCCACATCGACCACGGCAAGTCGACGCTCTCCGACCGCCTGATCCAGGAGACCGGCGCGCTGACCCAGCGCGAGATGACCGAGCAGGTCCTCGACAACATGGAGATCGAGCGCGAGCGCGGCATCACCATCAAGGCCCAGACCGTCCGCCTCAACTACCGCGCCGAGGATGGGCAGGATTATGTCCTCAACCTGATGGACACCCCCGGCCACGTGGACTTCGCCTATGAGGTCTCCCGCAGCCTGGCCGCCTGCGAGGGCTCGATCCTGGTGGTGGA
>CANJKG010000265.1 GCA_947474775.1 Caulobacteraceae bacterium
AAGTGGCCATCGAGCTGCAGCGGCTGGGCTGCGAGGTGATCGCCGTCGACCGCTACGCCGACGCGCCCGCCCAGCAGGTGGCCCACCGCGCCCACGTTTTCGCCATGACCGACGCGGCCGCCCTGCGCGCCCTGGTGGAGGCTGAGCGGCCGCACCTGATCGTGCCGGAGATCGAGGCCATCGCCACCGACGAGCTTGCGCGCATCGAAGCCGACGGCCTGGCCACCGTGATCCCCACCGCGCGGGCCGCCCAGCTGACCATGAACCGCGAGGGAATCCGCCGGCTGGCGGCCGAGGAGCTTGGCCTGCCCACCAGCCCCTACGCCTTCGCCTCGTCGGAGGCCGAGCTGGCGGAGGCCGCCGCGAACGTCGCGGGCTTCCCATGCTTCGTGAAGCCGGTGATGAGCTCGTCGGGCAAGGGCCAGTCCTATGTGGAACGGCCGGAACAGATCGCCGCCGCCTGGCGCTACGCCCTGGAGGGCGGCCGGGTGGAACAGCCCCGGGTGATCGTCGAGGGCCGCATCGACTTCGACTTCGAGATCACCCAGCTCACCGTCCGCAGCCTGAAGGACGGCAAGACCGTCACCAGCTTCTGCGAGCCCATCGGCCACCGGCAGGTGAAGGGCGACTATGTGGAGAGCTGGCAGCCGCAGCCCATGAGCCCGGCGGCTCTGGCGCGGTCGCGGGAGATCGCCGGCGCGGTGACGGACGCCCTGGGCGGCCTGGGCCTGTTCGGCGTCGAGCTGTTCGTGAAGGGCGACGAGGTCTGGTTCTCCGAGGTCAGCCCCCGGCCGCACGACACCGGCCTGGTCACCCTGGCGACCCAGCACCAGAGCGAGTTCGCCCTGCATGCCCGCGCCATCCTGGGCCTCCCCACCGACGTCACCCTGCGCGAGCCGGGCGCCAGCGCGGTGATCTACGGCGGCCTGGAAGCCAGGGGCATCGCCTTCGAGGGCGTCGCCGAGGCCCTGGCCGTCCCGGGCGCGGACCTGCGCCTGTTCGGCAAGCCGGAGAGCTATGAGCGCCGCCGCATGGGCGTGGCCCTGGCCCGCGCGGCGGACGTGGAGACGGCCCGGGCGCGGGCCACGGAAGCGGCCTCGAAGGTGCGGCCGGTCAGCGGGTGATCCTCCTCCCGCAAGGGGAGCAGGCACGCTCCTGAGGCGTCAGGGGTTGACTCCGCACCCCCCGCCTTGAAGAAACTCGCGCGAAAAACCCCAGGGGAACCCGACTCATGACTGTCCGCGTCGCCATCAATGGCTTCGGCCGCATCGGCAGGCTGGTGCTGCGCTCGATCGTCGAACATGCGCGCCGCGACATCGAGGTAGTGGCCATCAACGACCTCGGGCCGGTCGAGACCAACGCCCACCTGCTTCGCTTCGACAGCGTGCATGGCCGTTTCCCCGGGGAAGTCCGGGTGAAGGACGACTCCATCGACGTGGGCCTGGGCAAGATCAAGGTCACCGCGATCCGCAACCCGGCCGAGCTGCCGCACAAGGAGCTGGGCGTCGACATCGCCTTCGAGTGCACCGGCCTGTTCACCACCAGGGACAAGGCCAAGGCGCACCTAGACGCCGGCGCCAAGCGGGTGCTGGTCTCGGCCCCCTGCACCGACGCCGACAAGACCATCGTCTATGGCGTGAACGACAAGACCCTGACCAAGGACGACCTGGTGGTCTCCAACGCGTCCTGCACCACCAACTGCCTGGCGCCCATCGCCAAGGTGCTGCACGAGCTGGCCGGCATCGAGCGCGGCTACATGACCACCATTCACTCCTACACCGGCGACCAGCCCACGCTGGACACCATGCACTCTGACCTCTACCGGGCCCGCGCCGCGGCCATGTCGATGATCCCCACCTCCACCGGCGCCGCCAAGGCCCTGGGCCTGGTGATCCCGGAGCTGCAGGGCAAGCTGGACGGCTCGTCGATCCGGGTGCCGACCCCGAACGTCTCAGTGGTGGACCTGACCTGGGTGCCCGGCCGCAACCTCACCGTGGCGGAGATCAACGAGGCCCTGAGCGCCGCGGCCGCCAATGGCCCGCTGAAGGGCGTGCTCGGCGTCACCAACGACCCGCTGGTGTCCATCGATTTCAACCACGTGGCCCATTCCTCGACGGCGGCCCTGGCCCAGACCCAGGTGATCGACGGCGGGCTCGGCCGGGTGCTCAGCTGGTACGACAACGAGTGGGGCTTCTCCACACGGATGAGCGACACCGCGCTCGCCATGGCGAAGCTGTTCTAGGCCTGATGCGCTTCAAGACGCTCGACGAGGCGGAACTCCAGGGCAAGCGCGCCCTGGTGCGCGTGGACTTCAACGTGCCCATGGCCGACGGCCAGGTCACCGACGACACCCGCCTGCAGGCGGCCAAGCCCACGGTCGACAGGCTGCGGGCCGTCGGCGCCAAGGTGATCCTGCTGGCCCACTTCGACCGGCCCAAGGGCAAGGTCGTGCCCTCCATGAGCCTGAAGCCCATCGTCGGGCCGCTGGCCAAGGTGCTGGGCGTTCCCGTGGCCTTCGCCGACGACTGCATCGGGCCCAAGGCGCGCGAGGCGGTGGCGGCGCTGCAGCCCGGCGGCGTGCTGCTGCTTGAGAACGTCCGCTTCCACGCCGGCGAGGAGGCGAACGAGCGCCAGTTCGCCGACCAGCTGGCCGCCAACGGCGACCTCTACGTCAATGACGCCTTCTCCGCCGCCCACAGGGCGCACGCCTCGACGGAGGCGCTGGCCAAGCGCCTGCCGGCCTACGCGGGCGAGCAGATGCGCCTGGAACTCGACGCCCTCGACCGCGCCCTGGGCAACCCCGAGCGCCCGGTGCTGGGCATCGTCGGCGGCTCCAAGGTCTCCACCAAGCTCGACCTCCTGGGCCACTTGGTCACCAAGCTGGACAAGCTGGCCATCGGCGGCGGCATGGCCAACACCTTCCTCTACGCCCAGGGCCATGACGTGGGCGCCTCCTACTGCGAGAAGGAGCTGGCCGAGACAGCGCGCGAGATCATCCGCCTGGCCGGCCAGAACAACTGCAAGCTGTTCCTGCCCCTGGACATCGTGGTGGCCGAGAAGATGGCGCCCGGCGCGCCCGCCCGGGTGCGCGACGTGGGCTCCATCGACGACGAGGAGCGCATCCTCGATGCCGGCCCCGAGACCGTGGAACGCCTGTGCCGCGCCATGGGCAATTCCAAGACCCTGATCTGGAACGGCCCGCTGGGCGTGTTCGAGATGCCGCCCTTCGACAAGGGCACCATGGTCGCCGCCCGCCACGCCGCCGAACTCGCCAGGGCGGGGAAGCTGGTGGCGGTGGCCGGCGGTGGTGATACGGTGGCGGCTCTGAACGCGGCCGGCGTCGTGGACGACTTCAGCTTCGTCTCCACGGCGGGCGGCGCGTTTCTTGAATGGATGGAGGGCAAGACGCTGCCCGGCGTGGCGGCTCTGTCCCAGTAGCAACGAAACGGTGGGAAACAGGCGATGGCCCGGATCACTCTGAGACAACTCCTCGACCATGCCGCCGAGCACGGCTACGGCGTGCCGGCCTTCAACATCAACAACATGGAACAGGCGCTGGCGATCATGGAGGCCGCGGAGGCCACCGACTCGCCGGTGATCATGCAGGCCTCGCGCGGCGCC
>CANJKG010000266.1 GCA_947474775.1 Caulobacteraceae bacterium
ATGGGGTCAGGCTAGGGGATATTCCGCCTCCAGGCGGTAGGTCGAGCCGCCATGGCCCAGGACGCTGGAATAGAGGCCGAAGCTCTCGATCCGGATCGGCGGCGACCTGAACAGGTTGTTCGCCTGCACCCAGGCGGCCACGTCGACCGGGTCCGGACGCCGCAGATAGGCCAGCGTCAGGTGCGGCCGGTAGTGGCGCCGGTCAGGTGGCAGGCCGGCGCGGCGCGCCGCCGCCTCGCAGGCCTTGGCCAGCCGGCGCAGTTCCGGACTCTCCGCCACACCCGCCCAGACCGCGTGGATTTCACTTCCCTCGCCGAAGGCGCCCGCGCCTTCCAGGGTGATCTCGAAGGCCCCCGCGCGCAGCGTCAGCAGTTCGGCGTCCAGGTCGCGGGCCGCGTCCTCGGGGATTTCCCCGAAGAATCTGAGCGTGACGTGCAGCGCCTGGCGGGGGCGCCACCGCGCCCCGTCGATCCCAAACTGGCGGCGGGCCAGCTCCTCAGCGGTCTCGTCGGGCACGGCGAGGGCGGCGAACAAGCGGATCATGCCGGAAAGCTATCCCGCGGACGAACCGGCGTCACCGCACGCTAAGGCCTTGCTTCCGCCTTAAGCCGACACGATATTCAGCGCTGCGTCCGCTTGGGACGTGTGGAATGAGGGCATTGCCTCCCATGAGCGACTTCAACCGCGGCTATGCGCGCACGGTCCCCGTCGATCGCGCCGACATGTCGGTCGATGTCGGACTGCGCAGTTTCATGCTCGGCGTCTACAACAAGGTGGCGCTGGGTCTTGTGGTCTCCGCCGCCATGGCCTTCGTGACCGGGCAGGTCGAGGTCGTCCAGCAACTCCTCTACAAGACCGCAATCCGCGCCGATGGCGTGGAGGTCCTGGCGGGCTACACCATCCCTGGCTACATCGTGGCCTTCGGTCCCCTGGCGGTGATCCTGTTCGGCGCCTTCGGCATGAAGAACGCCACGCCCAAGAGCTCGGGCATCTACTACTGGACGATCGTGGCCCTGATGGGCGCCAGCCTTGGCGCCATCACCCTGATGTACACCGGCGCCTCGATCTTCTCGACGTTCCTGATCACGGCCACCGCCTTCGGCGGCCTGAGCCTGTTCGGCTACACCACCAAGAAGGACCTGACCGGCTTCGGCAGCTTCCTGATGATCGGCCTGATCGGCATTGTCATCGCCTCGATCGTGAACATCTTCCTGCAGAACTCGATGATGAACTTCATCATCAGCGTCATCGGCGTGCTCGTGTTCGCGGGCCTGATTGCCTACGACACCCAGCGCCTGAAGATGCAGTACTATGAACTGGGCGGCGACCAGGCGGCCATGGGCGTGGCGACCAACTACGGCGCGCTCAGCCTCTACCTCGACTTCATCAACCTGTTCATGTTCCTGCTGCGGCTGTTCGGCGACCGCCGTTAAGCCTGCCACGCAGACCTGGGAAACGGGCCTCGGAGGGAAACCTCCGGGGCCTTTTCTTTGCCGCGCCCGCCTCACGGAGAGGGGGAGGCTAGTCCACCACCTTGAAGCGGCCCTTGTCGAAGAAGCGCAGCACCTGCTCCAGCTCGTGGCCGCGGCGCAGCACCATCCCGCCCTCGCCGATCACCGCCCAGGCGCCCTGCTTGCGGGCCAGGGCCGGGCGCTTCTCCACCCGGTAGAGGGGCTGCTCGGACGCCCGGCGGAACACCGAGAACACGGCCGTTTCGGAGAGGCCGTCGATGGCGTAGTCGCGCCACTCGCCGGCGGCCACCATCCGGCCGTAGAGCCTGAGGAGCCGTTCCAGCTCCCTGCGTTCGAAGAATATCCCGGCCGAGCGCGGCTGGGCGTGGGGCGTTTCGAAGGCCATCGACGTGAGCCTAGACTCAGAATCGGGGAAAAGGCGAGCGCCGCGAAATGACCTTATTTCGGGCACGCGCCCGCCTGATGCGGCTCCGATATTGCGGTGGTCGGTTGGTCGGAAGTTGTCGACCCCGGATCCTGAATAGCCCCCCCAGCCCCTCTGGGATCGGCGATCCGACCAGCCGACGCCCCTAATTCCCCAAATGCATAGCCCCTGCGGACGTTCTCCAGCCGCGGGGGCTTTCACTTGTGGGATCCGCTCCCCCGACACGTAGCGGGAGGGGAAAGGATCAGGACTTCGCCTGGGCGACGGCCACCACGCGGCCGCCATGGGTGGCCTGGACGACCGCCACGGTCTTGAGGCCGTCCTCCGACGCCGGCGCGTAGCGATAGGCCGCCGGCTTGCCGCGCCAGGGTCCGAGCCGGCGGATCTCGCGGACCACATTCTTCTGGGTAACGCTCTGGCCGCGATTCTCGCCGGAGCGGACCATCACGTCCTGATCGCGGGGATCGTAGCGGATCAGCCAGACCTCGGCGCCGCCGGCGGGGACCCGGCCGGAGCCGACGTCCACACGGCGGGCGTGGATGAAGCGCACGTCGGGGGGGTTGCGGGGCGCGGCGGCCGCCTCTCGCACCAGCTTGTCCACGAGGTCGCTCTTCAGCCCTGCGGCTTCTTTGCGGCCGTCCACCACCATCTGGGGGGTATAGGGCTCGCGCAGGTCAAGGCGCGCCACATAGGCCTTCTGGCGCTCGGCGAACTCGGGCTTGGCGAAGGTGTCCGGCCACCCGAGGTAGTCCCAGTAATCCACCGGGAAGGTGAGCGCCAGCACGCCCGGGCGCTCGGACAGCTTGTCGAGCACGACGTTGGCCTCGCTGCAGGCGCCGCAGCCCTGGGCGGTATAGAGCTCCACCAGCACCGGCGGACGCGCCAGGGCGGCGGCCGGCAGGGCCAGGAGCAGCAGGGCGAGTGTCGCAGCTTTCCGCATCTTGGTCGGACTTAACCGCAGTTCGCGCCGCTGGGAAGGTCAAGAAGGCGTGAGCGCCTCAAAGCCCTTCTCCCTCGATGGGAGAAGGGTCGGGATGAGGGTGGTTGCAGGACGTCGGGAGAGACGGAGGACGGGCGCTGAGGGGTCACAATCCGCAACCCCGCAGCCACACCCTCTCACCAACCTCTCTCCCATCGAGGAAGAGAGGCTCTGAGCTACGCCGCGCTGCGGGCGAGGTTGCGCAGCACGTAGTTCAGCACGCCGCCGTTCTTGAAATACTCGAGCTCGGTGGGCGTATCGATCCGGCAGCGGACGGGGAAGCGCGCGATGCGGCCGTCCGACGGACGGTACATCTCCACGATCAGCTGCTTGCGGGGCGAAAGCTCGGTCAGGCCGCGGATGGTGACGATCTCCTCGCCGGTGAGGCCCAGCTTGTGCCAGCCCTCCTGCAGGAACTGCAGCGGCAGCACGCCCATGCCCACCAGGTTCGAGCGGTGGATGCGCTCGAAGCTTTCGGCCACAACCGCGCGGACGCCCAGCAGCTTGGTGCCCTTGGCCGCCCAGTCCCGCGAGGAGCCGGTGCCGTACTCCTTGCCCGCGAACACCACCAGCGGGCGGCCCTCCGACTGGTAGCGCATGGCCGCATCGTAGATCGACATGCCGTCGCCGGAGGGGAAGTGCTTGGTCACCCCGCCCTCGATCTCGGGCGTGATGCGGTTCCTGATGCGGATGTTGGCGAAGGTGCCCCGCATCATCACCTCGTGGTTGC
>CANJKG010000267.1 GCA_947474775.1 Caulobacteraceae bacterium
TCCGGAGAAAGGCATCCCGGCCGAGCTGGAGGACATCAAGAACCTGCGCTTCTACACCGGGCTTGGGGGTGACAGGCTGAAGCTGGGCGCCATCAAGATGAGCATCGATGGCGGGTTCAGCGGCGGAGCCTTCTGGACGATTCCGCCCTATCCCGGCACCAAGGACAACCACGGCACGATCCGCATTCCCGGCGACGTCTTCTACCGCGTCGCCAAGCCGCTCCACGACATGGGCTGGCAGCTCGGGGTGCACGCCATCGGCGACGGCGCCGTGCAGATGGTCGTGGATACCTACGACCGGATCCTGAAGGAGAACCCGCGCGAGGACCACCGGCACTTCATCCACCATTACTCGGTGATGCCGCCGGAGGAGACGCTGAAGAAGACGGTGGACAACCACATCATCGTGGCCAGCCATCCGATGTTCATCTACCTCAACGGGCCCTACAACGCACGGCCGGCCCTGACGCCGGAGCGGCTGGAAAACAACAACCCGCAGAGGACGCTGCGGGACAGGGGAATCCGTGTCTCGTTCGGGTCTGACGGCCCGCCCGCCGGCCCGCTCATCGCCCTTTTCGCCGCGGTCACGCGCATGGGGATAGATGGCAAGGTCTACGGACCGGAGGAGCGCATCACCATCCAGGAGGCCATCCGCTCCCACACGCTGGAGTCCGCCTATATGAACTTCGAGGAGAAGAACCGCGGCTCGCTGGAAGTCGGCAAGGTCGCGGACCTCGTCGTCCTGAGTGAAGACATCCTGACGATCGATCCGATGAAGATCATGGATATCAAGGTCATCCACACAATCGTGGGCGGCGAGATCCTCTACTCGTCGAAGGGCAAGTGATCTATCCAGAGGTGATCCGAACTCACTCAGTCGATGGGTGGAACCCATCACCCGCACCGAGTCTGAACCGCCCAACGGCCGGTTCACCCCGGAGGCGGTGCGGCCGAACCCTGCGGCCGGCCGGCTGCGCAACTTGATCAGCTCCGCTGCCCGGCCGCCACCGCCGGCGCCCCAGATCAACTGACCAGAGGGGGCAGGTCAGCCGGATTTCTGCTTTCGGATCGATGCCCTTCTGGGTGCGGATCCGGTGCGGTGGGATGTGGAAACGGGGCGAAATTCGTCGCGGAATAGCGTAGGACAGCGCACGCAAGATCGTCTCGTGTGCGCTGATCCGCAAGAACAAAGTGTCGCAATTTCAATCCCATAGACTGTCCATTGCGCCCATGATGGACTGGACGGACCGGCACTGCCGGGTCCTGCATCGGATGCTGTCGCGACGGGCGCTGCTCTATACGGAGATGCTGACCACCGGCGCGGTGCTGCACGGCGACCGGGCGCGGCTGCTGGCGTTCAGCCCGGTGGAGCAGCCGGTGGCCCTGCAGCTTGGCGGCTCCGACCCGAAGGACCTGGCCGAGGCCGCGCGGATCGGCGAGGCGGAGGGCTATGGCGAGATCAACCTCAACGTCGGCTGCCCGTCCGACCGGGTGCAGAGCGGGCGGTTCGGCGCCTGCCTGATGCGCGAGCCGCAGCTGGTGGCCGAGTGCATGGCCGCCATGGGGGCGGCGGTGCGCGTCCCCGTCACCGTCAAGTGCCGGATCGGCGTGGACGACCAGGACCCAGAGCAGAGCCTGTTCGAGCTGGTGGACCGGTGCGCCGCCGCGGGGGTCGGCCATTTCGTCGTCCATGCCCGCAAGGCCTGGCTCACCGGCCTGTCGCCGAAGGAGAACCGCGACGTGCCCCCTCTGGACTATCCCCTGGTCCACCGGCTGAAGCGGGAGCGGCCGGACCTCACCATCGTGATCAACGGCGGGATCGGCTCCCTCGAAGAGGCCCAGGGTCATCTGGAGCACGTGGACGGGGTGATGCTGGGCCGGGCGGCCTATCACACGCCAGGAATACTGGCCCGGGTGGACGCCGAGATCTTCGGCGACGGCGAGGTGGTCGACCCGTTCGAGGCGGTGGGCCGCTACCGCGACTATGTGGCCGCGGAGCTGGCCAGGGGGACCCATCTGGCGGCCATGACCCGGCACATGCTGGGGCTGTTCCACGGCCTGCGCGGGGCGCGGAGCTGGCGGCGGATCCTGACGGTGGAAAGTGTGAAGACGGGCGCGGGCGTGGAGGTCATCGACGCCGCGCTGGCGCCAGTATCGGGGGCCGCGGTGTCAGGGCTGCAGGACCAGCCGGGTGCGGGTCGCCTCGAAGCGGGAGAGGCGGCCTAGATAGCTCATGCCCAGCAGGGAGGCGTCGAGGCCCTGCTCGATGACCACGGCGTCGACGTTCTCGAGCTTGGCGCCGCCCACCGAGATGCTGACCAGCTTGACCGGCGCGGCGCGGGTCTTGCCGGCGGCGGTGAGCACACTGGAGCCGTAGTTCAGGTCCTCGGCGCGGAAGCCCAGCTTCTCGGCGTCCTTGGGCGTCAGGGCAACGGCGGTGGCGCCGGTATCCACCAGGAAGCGGACGGTGCGGCCGTTGACGTCGCCCTCGGCCCAGAAGTGGCCGTCGGCGGACTTGGCGATGCCGGCGGTTTCCGGCCCGGGCGTTGCCTGCATGTCGTTGGTGGGGATGACGGCCTCGGCCTTGGCGGCCCGCAGGGTGGCCGGCGCGAACTCCACGGCGCTCTGAGCCCCGAAATAGGCGGCGACCGCGACGATCGCAGCAAACACGGTGTTCCTGAGGAGCGTCTGCACGGGGCTTCGCCAACTCTTCGCGGCCAAGCGCCGCCACACGCAGGAGGCTAGGCTTTTGACGTGTGCAACCCATGAAGCAGCATGTTTAAAAAAGCCCTAGCTTCCCGGGCGGGATACGGCCGCGGCGCGAGGGAAGTTCGGCCATGATCGCCTCGCGCCGTTCGTCCGCCAGCGCTGACCAGGAAGCGATCTCGTTAAGCGTCCGGTAGCAGCCCAGGCACAGGCCGCTCTCGCCATCGACGGCGCAGACCTGGACGCAGGGCGTGCGTATGGGTTTGGGCGGCCGGGCGGGAACATCCATCCGCCGGAACCTAGGGCTGCGGCGGGATCAAGGCCATGGGGCGTCGGCCTTTTCGGTTGCTTTGTCCTTCACCGGAACCCAGCAAGCGCTTCAGGCTTTCCCTTGCCGCGACTCGCGGACGCCGGAGAGTTGACGAGGATCGATCGGCGGCCATGACGGTACTGGAACCCGGCGACACCTGCTGGCGGACGGCCCGGGCGCACCGGGCCGCCTTCCTGGTGGACACGGAAGCCTATTTCGGCGCGGTGTTCGACGCCTTTCACAAGGCGCGACGCTCGATCCTGCTGCTGGGATGGGGCTTCGACCCGCGCACGCGGATGTTCCCCGACGGCCGTGACGGCCCCGACGACCCCGACGAGGTGGGGCGCCTGCTGGTGAACCTGGCCTGCTCGCGGCCTGAACTCGACATCCGGCTGCTGATCTGGAAGTCGGCCCTGCCGATCAGCGCCAGTCAGGACTTCTTCCCCCACAAGGCGCGCAAGTGGTTCGAGGGCACGCCGGTGAAGTTCCAGTTGGACGCCACCGTGCCGCTGGGCGCCTGCCACCACCAGAAGGTGGTGGTGATCGACGACCGGGTGGCCTTCTGCGGTGGCGGG
>CANJKG010000268.1 GCA_947474775.1 Caulobacteraceae bacterium
AGATCCCCGACAGCCGGGCGATCTCCTTGTCCTTGTCGGCGATGAACTTCGTCCAGTCGAAGGTCGCCTCCCCCACGGTCCAGCCGAAGCCGCCGGCCGTCTTCATTTGATGAGAAAATTCAGAGGCGTAGACCATGAACTTCTTGGGCACGCAGCCGCGGATCACGCAGGTTCCGCCGACCCGGTCCTCCTCGGCCACCAGCACCTTGGCGCCCGACAGCGCCGCCAGCCTGGCCGCGCGCACGCCCCCGGAGCCCGCGCCGATCACGAAGAGGTCGTAGTCGTACTTGGCCACCAGGCGCTCCTTCTAAGGTTCCAGCGTCGACACGCCGTCCGGCCCGCCGATCAGCGCGTGGTCGGCCAGGTCCAGGAACAGGCCGTGGTCAACCACCCCGGTGACGCTCTTCAGCGCCGCCGCCAGGGCCGCCGGGGCCTCGATCCGCCCGCAGGCCGCGTCATAGATGAGGTTGCCGCCGTCGGTCCGCACGGGCTGGCCGTCGCGCATCCGCAGGCGCGGCGCGACCCCGATGTCGCACTCGCCCAGGGCGTCGCAGATCTTCAGCGCCGTCAGCTTGTGCCCGAACGCCACCACCTCGATTGGCAGCGGGAAGCGCCCCAGCACCTTCACCTGCTTGACCGCGTCGGCGATCACCACGCAGCGCCGGGAGGCCTCCCACACCAGCTTCTCCCTGAGCAGCGCCGCCCCGCCCCCCTTGATCAGCGACAGGCCCGGCCCGATCTCGTCGGCCCCGTCGACAGTGAGGTCGATGGTCTTCGTCTCGCCCAGCTCGGCCACGGTGATGCCCAGGCTCACCGCCAGCTCGGCGGTGGAGGTCGAGGTCGCCACGCAGGTCACGCCAAGGTCACGGGCCGCCAACGCCTTCACGAACCACGCCGCCGTGGAGCCCGTGCCCAGCCCCACCACCATGCCGCGCTCCACCAGCGCCGCCGCGGCCTCGCCGGCCGCCTGTTTCTGGGCCTCGGCGCTCATTTGCCCTTGGCCTCTTTCTTCGCCCGCTTGGCCTCGCGGAAGCGCGCCGCCCAGCCCGCCTTCTCCACCTGCACCCCGCGCGCCACCGCCATCGCATCGGCCGACACGTCCTGGGTGATCACCGACCCCGTGGCCGTGAACCCGCCGTCGCCCACCCTCACCGGCGCCACCAGCGAGGTGTTGGAGCCGATGAAGGCCCCCGCGCCCACATGGGTCTCGTATTTGTCGAAGCCGTCGTAGTTGCAGAAGATCGTGCCCGCGCCGATGTTCGCCCCCGCCCCCACCGAGCCGTCGCCCAGATAGCTCAGGTGGTTGGCCTTGGCGCCCTTGCCCAGGCGCACCTTCTTGACCTCCACGAAGTTGCCCACGTGGGCGTCCTCGCCGATCTCCGCGCCAGGGCGCAGCCGGGCATAGGGCCCCACGATGGCGCCGCCCCGCACCACCGCGCCCTCCAGGTGGGTGAAGGCCCGGATCGTCGCGCCTGTCTCAACGCTCACGCCGGGCCCGAACACCACGAACTGTTCGATGGTCGCGCCGGCGGCCACGGCCGTATCCCAGGCGAAATGCACCGTCTCCGGCGCCGGCATCGCCACCCCCCCGTCGAGGAAATGCGCGCGCCGCCTGGCCTGGAAGATCGCCTCGGCCTTGGCCATCTGGCTCTGGGTGTCGCATCCCATCACCGCGTCGGCCGGCGCGATGGCCGCCCGCACCCGCGCCTCCTCGCCATTGGCCAGGCCCACCACGTCGGTGAGGTAGTATTCCTGCTTGGAATTGGCGTTGCCCACCTTGGCCAGCCAGCCGAACAGCCGCGCCCGGTCGCCCACCATCATGCCGGCGTTGCAGGTCCGCACCGCCTTCTGCTCGGGCGTCGCGTCGCGGGCCTCCACGATGTGCAGCAGATGGCCGTCCGCGCCCTGGATCAGCCGGCCGTACAGCAGGGGGTCCGGCGGCTCGAACCCCAGCACCGCCAGGTCGGTCCCGGCCGCCCGCAGCGCGAACAGCGGCTCCAGGTCCTCCGGCCGCTGCAGGGGGCAATCGGCATAGGTGATCAGCACGTCGCCCTCGAAGTCGGCCAGCGCGTCCCTGGCCGCCAGCACCGCGTGGCCGGTGCCCAGCGGCGGGTCCTGCACGGCCACAGAGCCCGCGCCCAGCCGCGCCGTGGCCAGCGCGCCCACCGCCGGACTGTGGTCGCCCACCACCACCACCACCCGCTCGCAGCCCATGGCCTGCACGGTGTCGATCACCCGGTCGAGCATGGTTCGTCCGCCCACCCTGTGCAGCACCTTGGGCAAGAGAGACTTCATCCGCGTCCCCTGGCCGGCGGCGAGGATGATGGCGGCGCGGTCGGTCATGCGGCTGTGTTCCTCGGCTGAGTCTGGCGAACGCCCCGAGCCTTACCAAGCCTTGCCGCCGCGCGCGAGAAGCGGCTATGCGGGCGCACGCCCTGGAGACCCGAATGAGCAACTCTCTCGCCGGCGCCGTCATCGCCTTCGACCTCGACGGCACCCTGGTGGACACCGCCCTGGACCTCACCGGCACGCTCAACGTCCTGCTGGCCGAGGAAGGCATAGCCACCCTGCCCGCTGACGAGATCCGCCCGTTCATCGGCAAGGGCGCCCGCTGGCTGGTGGAGCGCGGCTTCCAGGCCGCCGGCGTCGAGCTCTCCCAGGCCGACGGCGCGCGCCTCTTCGAACGCTTCATCGCCCACTACGGCGACCATTGCGCCGACGCCAGCCAGCCATTCCCGGGCGTCGAGGCGGCGCTCGACGCCCTGGCCGCCCAGGGCGCCGTCCTCGCCGTCTGCACCAACAAGCGCACCGACCTGTCGCACAAGGTGCTGGACGCCTTCGACCTCACCCGCCGGTTCGCCGCCGTCATCGGCGCCGACCTCGCCCCCGCCGCCAAGCCCGACCCGCGCCACCTCCAGCTCGCCGTGGAGGCCGCAGGCGGCAGCCTGGCCCGCGCCGTCCTGGTGGGCGACGCCGCCACCGACGTGGGCGCCGCCCGCGCCGCCGGCGCCGGCCTCATCCTGGTCAGCTTCGGCTACACCGAGACACCGGCCCGCGACCTCGACCACGACATCCTCATCGACCGCTTCGCCGACCTCCCCGCCGCCTGCGTCAGGCTCCTGGGCGCTTGCGACCCCTAGCCCTTTCCGGCTATAGGCCCCATCCTTCCTGACCGGCGGATGCGTAGCTCAGCGGGAGAGCACCTCGTTCACACCGAGGGGGTCACAGGTTCAATCCCTGTCGCATCCACCATCATTCCTCCTGCTGAGCCCTATCCGGGCGCTGACGTCAGCGCCCTGCCGGGGACACTGGGGCGGCGGCCGGGAACAGGGGAAATCAGAACAGGCGATAGGTCGCGAACGCCCCGACCATGGCCTGGTCGCGGGAACCCAGACCACGCACTCGGGGGCTGTCGGCCGCGTCGCCGGTCAGGCGATCATAGCTCGCGATCGCGGCGAAGGTGACCCGGGCGGACATGGGCGCGACCAGGTTCATCGCCAGGCCGGCGCTCTCTAATCCCGATCTTGGCCGATAGGGGGCGAGGCCGGAACGGGCCGACTGCCTGCCATCGACTCCGTAGTA
>CANJKG010000269.1 GCA_947474775.1 Caulobacteraceae bacterium
CAACACGATCCTCTATTTCGAGCAGCTGCGGATCGTGGAGGAGACCTTCGCCGACGAGGAGGCGCGCACGCGGGTGTTCGCCACCATCGACTTCGTCGTCCAGTCCCTGACCGTCTTCACCCAGCTGTTCGTCACCGGCCGGATCGCTACGCGGCTGGGGGTGAAGGCGCTGCTCACCTTCCTGCCGCTGCTGATGGTGCTGGGCTTCCTGGCGCTGGCGGCGTTCCACGTCTTCGCGGTGCTGGTGATCGTGTTCGTGCTGCGACGCTGGGGCGAGTACGCCTTCATCCGGCCTGGGCGCGAGATGCTGTTCAGCAAGCTCGACACCGAGACCAAGTACAAGGCCAAGAGCTTCATCGACGTGCCGGTCTACCGCTTCGCCGACTATGTGGGGGCCCAGGCCAAGGTGGGCGTCGACGCCCTCACCGCCTCGCCCACCGTGAGCGTGCTGGCGGGCGCGGTGCTGGCGGGCCTGTGGGCGTTCAACGGCTGGTGGCTTGGGCGCAAGCATGACCAGGCGCCGCCCTGAGGGCAGAGTCCGGGTCGGGCCCGAGGATATGGCCCGCCGCCACTGGAGGCCGATCCGGATGACCCTGGCGCTAGACGGCGTGCTGCGCGCAACCGTCCGATTCCTCGGGCGGACGCTGGGCGACGTCATCAAGGGCGAGGATGGCGAGGGGGTATTCCGCCAGACCGAGGAGATCCGCCAGGCCTCGGTCGCCTTCCACCGCCAGGGCACGGAAGGGCCGCCAAACTGCTGGCCGACCGGCTGGGCGGTCTGAGCCTGCCCGACACGGTGCGGTTCGCCCATTCCTTCGCCTGCTTCCTGCAGATCACCAACATCGCCGAGGACCAGATCCTGCGCGGACCTGGCCGGACGCACATCGCCGGTTTGCGCGCAGCGCCCGGCGCCGCATCATCCGCGTCGAACGCCGGAGACCTGAACACGTGATCGAAGTCCTCTACGCGGCCACCCCCAACGGCTGGAAGATATCCATCATGCTGGAGGAGTGCGGGCTGCCCTACCGCGTCACTCCCATCAGCCTGTCGAAGGGAGAGCAGTTCTCCGAGGCCTTCCTGAAGGTCGCTCCCAACAACAAGATTCCGGCCATCATCGACCACGCGCCCGAAGGGGGCGGCCCGCCAGTTCCGGTCTTCGAGACCGGCGCCATCCTGCTGTACCTGGCCGAGAAGTCCGGCCGGTTCCTGCCCGACGGCCTTGCCGAGCGCTACGCCGCGATCCAGTGGCTGTTCTGGCAGACCTCGGGCCTGGGACCGATGCTGGGCCAGCACGGCCATTTCTTCCTCTACGCCAAGGAGACCGTCCCCTACGCCATCGACCGGTTCCGGGGCGAGACCAAGCGGCTCTACAAGGTGCTCGACACCCAGCTGGGGAACACAGGCGCCTATGTGGCCGGGCCGGACCTCACGGTGGCGGACTTCGCCTGTTTCCCCTGGATCGTCACCCACAAGGCCCAGAAGCTCAGCCTCGACGACTATCCGCAGATCAAGCGCTGGTTCACGGAGCTGCGCGGCCGCGAGGCCCTGCAGCGGGGGATGGCCCTGGGCGGCGGCCTGAAGCGCGGCAGCGACGAGGACCGCGAGGCCCGCGACCGGATGTTCGGCATCGGGTCCGGCAAGGACGAGGAATATGAGAAGCGAGTGAACGGCGCGACCTAGCTACCGCCTGGCGATCTGCACCCCGGCCTGCTCGCGGTCCCAGGTGGTGGGGGTGACGCCGTCATCGCGGAGGGCGAACTTGGTCACCCGGCCGACTGCGTTGCGCGGCAACTCGGCGCGGAACTCGAAGAACCTGGGCACCGCGAAATAGGGCAGCCGCTCGGCCGACCACAGGCACAGGGCCTCCGCGGTGATCGCCGCGTCCGGCTTCAGGACCAGGGTCGCCTTGACCTCGTCCTCGCTTTCGGCGGGCACGGCGTGGACGGCCACGTCCTCCACCGCCGGGTGCTTGCGGAACACGCCCTCCACCTCTGAAGAGGAGATGTTCTCGCCGCGGCGGCGCAGGTAGTCCTTCTTTCGGTCGACGAAGAACATGAAGCCGTCCTCGTCGAACCGCGCCAGGTCGCCGGTGTGGAACCACAGGTTGCGGAACACCGAGACCGTGGCCTCCGGTCGGCCCCAGTAGCCGGCGAACATGATGTCCGGCCTGCGGGGACGCACGCAGATCTCGCCCACCTCGCCAACGGCCACCTCATTGTCCTCGTCGTCCATCAGGCGGACGTCGAAGTCCTCCATCCGCATGCCGGCGCAGCCGGGCTTGGGCTCCACGCCCGGCGGCATTCCAGTGATGGTGGCGGCTTCCGTCATGCCGAATCCGCTGGACCCGGCCTGCTGCACCCCGAAACGACGCCGCCAGGTCTCCTGGGTGGCGGCCGGGAATGGGGAGCCGCGGACCACCCTGATCTGGCCGAAGCAGCGCTGGGCGGCCTCGCTGTCAGGGGCGTCGGCAATGAAGCCGATCATGGCGCCCAACAGGTTGATCATGGTGGCGCCGCTGCGCTCGATCTCCGGCCAGAAGTTGCTCACCGAGAACCGCGGATAGAGGGAGCAGCGGGCGCCCAGGTAGGCCGAGCCAAGGATGGTCCCGCCCACGGCGTTGAGGTGGAAGAGCGGCAGCGGCGACCAGTTGATGTCGGCCCGGGTCCGCCCCGGCAGCAGGGCCGAGCGGCGGGCCATGTGGGAGACGTAGTTGTGGCTGAGGATACAGCCCTTGGACGGGCCGGTGGTGCCGCTGGTGTAGATCAGCATGGAGATGTCGGCCGGCTGGTTCACGTCCGGCAGCGGATCGGCCGGGCCCAGGGCGGAGTCCAGGGTGCGGATGGGCAGGTCGGATGCGGCCGGCGGCTCGCCGCCCCGCTGCAGCAGCACCTTCAACTTCGGCAGCTCGGCGCGGATATCGAGCACGCGGCCCACAAAGTCCGGTTCGGCCAGCACCACCTCCACCCCGGCGTCGGAGAACTGGTGGCGCAGGTATTCGCCCTTGAAGGCGGTGTTCACTGGCACATTGATGGCGCCCAGCTTGTTGACCCCGAACCACAGGGCGGCGGCGTCATAGCTGGTGTCCAGCAGGCTACCGACCCGATCGCCCTGCTTCACCCCCAGTGCGGCCAGCCCGTTGGCGATCCGGTTCGAATGGGCGTCGAGCTCGCCGTAGGTGTAGGTCTCGCCGCTGAAGTCCAGGAAGACGTCGTCCGGATAGGCGGCGACCGCGCGGGCCAGTATGGCGGTCGCGGTGTCGCGCGGCGCGGACATCCAGTTCTCATCGGCCACCGGCGGTTCCCCTTCTCTTTTGATTGCGGGTCCCATATCCGACATCGCCGGCGTCCATCGCAACCCCGGTGATGCGCCCTGGGCCTTAATCATGCGGGTGACCCATCGCGTGCTGAGTGGTTGTTCTCGCCAGATGCGGGCCTCTCGCGGGGCCTGCCGGCGGGAGACAGGCGATGGCGACTGGCCTGCCCCCGAGGGGTGATCCATCTTCAATGTTAGTTCATGGCGGCCTCTGACG
>CANJKG010000270.1 GCA_947474775.1 Caulobacteraceae bacterium
ACCTGCTGGCCTCCAAGGTCAACTGTGCGGTGTTGAACGCAGGCGATGGGCGGCACGAACACCCCACCCAGGCGCTGCTGGACGCGCTGTCCATGCGCCGCGCCTTCGGCCACATCGCGGGTCTCAAGGTGGCGATCTGCGGCGACGTGCTGCATAGCCGCGTTGCGCGCTCGAACGTGGCCATGCTGCAGATGCTGGGCGCCGAGGTGAGGCTGGTCGGCCCGCCCACCCTGATGCCCGCCGCCGTCGACCGCTGGGGCGCGGCTGTCCACCACGACCTGCGCAAGGGGATCGCCGGCTGCGACGTGGTGATGATGCTGCGCCTGCAGCTGGAACGGATGGACGGGGTGATGGCGCCGTCGCAACGCGAGTACTTCCGCTTCTTCGGCCTGGACCGCGAGAAGCTGGCCTTCGCCTCCGCCGGCGTGAAGGTGATGCACCCGGGCCCGATGAACCGTGGCGTCGAGATCGACTCGGACGTGGCCGATGACCTCTCCGTCAGCCTGATCCAGGACCAGGTGGAGATGGGTGTCGCCGCCCGCATGGCGGTGCTGACATCCCTGGCCGCACGCCTGGATAACGACCGATGAGCGCCAGGCCCACCGCCTTCACAAACGTCCGCCTCGTGGACCCGGCCAGCGGCTACGATGGGCCGGGCGGCCTGATCGTCACGGAGGGCGTGATCGCCGACGTGGTGCGTGGCGGCGACCTGGGCTCGCTGTCGCCCGACGTGGAGGTTGTGGACGGCAAGGGCGCCCTGTTGCTCCCCGGCCTGGTCGACATCCGGGTCAAGACCGGCGAGCCCGGGACCGAGACCAAGGAAACCCTGAAGTCGGCCGCCCTGGCGGCGGCGGCGGGCGGGGTCACCTCCATCGTCGTCCAGCCGGACACTGACCCGGTAGTGGACGAGCCCTCGGTGGTGGACTTCATCCTGCGCCGGGCCCGCGACATCGAGCTGGTCCATGTCTATCCGGCCGGCGCCGCCACCAAAGGAGCAAGAGGCGAACGCATGGCCGAGATCGGCCTGATGCACGAGGCTGGCTGCGTCTATGTCACCGACGCCGACCGTCCTATCGTCAACTCCAAGGTGCTGCAGCGGGTGCTGATGTACGCCAAGGCTTTCGGCGTGCTGGTGGCCCACCGGCCTGCCGACCCCTGGCTCTCGGCCGGCGCGGCGGCCACCTCCGGCGAGTTCTCGGGCCGCATGGGCCTTCCCGGCGTCCCTGCCGTGGCCGAGAAGATCATGCTGGAGCGCGACCTGGCGCTGGCCGAACTCACAGGCGCGCCGCTGCTGGTGGATCAGGTGACCACGGCCGGCGCCCTGGAAAGCCTGAAGCGCGCCCGCGACCGCGGGCTACAGGTCAGCGCCACCACCTCCATCAACCACCTGTCGTTCAACGAGATCGACATCGGCGACTATCGCACCTTCTGCAAGCTGGACCCGCCCCTTCGCTCCGAGGAGGACCGGCAGGCGACCATCGAGGCGGTGGCCTCCGGCCTGATCCCCATCGTCGTCTCGGCCCACGCCCCCGCCCCGGCCGAGGACAAGCGGCTGCCCTATGACGAGGCCGCGCCGGGCGCGGTGGGTTTGCAGACCCTGCTGGCCGCCCTCCTGGCGTTCCACCACGACGGCCGCATCCCGCTCATCGACCTGATCCGCGCGGTCACCTGCGCGCCTGCCGACCTCCTGGGCCTGCCCGCGGGGCGGCTGGCCAAGGGCGCGCCGGCCGACCTGGTGCTCTGCGACCCGAACACGCCTGTGCTCGTCGATGCGGACAAGCTGATCTCCAAGTCCAAGAACTCTCCCTTCGATGGCCGCCGACTGCAGGGCAAGGTGGCCATGACCATGGTGGACGGACGGGTCGTCTATCGGGCCTGACCCCTCTCTGCGACGGCCCGCGCCATGAGATCGTAGTAGTCGGCGGCGAACCGCTGGGGCTGGCCCAGAGGGCTCGCCTGTATGCGATCGCGCATGGTGGCCCTCAGGTCGGCGATCCGCGCCGGGTCGTTGGCCAGCCGCACGGCGATGCGGACATAGTCCTCAAGGTTGGTCGCCGCGAGGTCGCCCAGGCCGACCCCGGCCAGCAGTGCCCAACTCAGCCGCTCGTAGAGCGCCTCCCCCACCAGGGTGACGGTCGGAACTCCGTACCAGAGCGCCTCACAGGTGGTGGTGCCGCCGGTCACAGGGAACGTGTCCAGCGCGATGTCCATGTCGGCATAGGACGCCCTCACCGCGCCCCGCAACGGACGGAAGTCCAGGCGGTCGGCCGAGACTCCTTCGGCGGCGAAGTGGCTCGCAACGGCGTTGCGGAACGACGGCGCGCCGGCCTCGGGGCGCACGATCATGAACCGCGCGCCCGGCACGGCGGCGACAACCTTGGCCCAGGCGCCGAGCACCTTCGGGCTGTACTTGTAGGGATCGTTGGCCGTCCCGAAGGTGATCCGCCCGGTGCGCGCCACCGGCGGCGTCGGCTGGTGCGCCGGCTGCATCGGGAAGGCGGCTTCCGACATGCACACCCAGCTCGACGGCATCGACAGGGCCCGCTCCGTCAGGAACTCCCGCCGCGGGGGCGCCAGGCTCGGGTCGACGATGAGGTAGTCGATCGCCGACAGGCCGAGGGAGTGCGGATAGCCCAGCCAGCACGCCTGCACCGGCGCGGCCCGGTAGGCCAGGAGCGCGGGACGGTTGTGCGGCGTCGGACCACCCAGGTCGATCAGCATGTCCAGGTCGTCGGCGGCGATCATGGCGGCAGCCTCGTGATCGTCCGGGGGAAGCTGGCGATAGGCGGTTGCCCGCTCCTCGAACCACAGCCGCACCCGGTCCGGCTTGCCCCCCAGGGACGAGTAGCAATAGAGCTCGAAGCGCGGATCGGGGTGTTCGAACAGCGGCGCGGCGAAGAAGCCGACCACGTGCTGGCGCAGGTCGGACGACAGCAGGCCCAGGCGGAAAGGCGGTCGCGGCCGGTCGCTGGGGGGCCGGATCAACGGACGCTCGGCCGCCTTCGCTTCGACCTTCTCGGCCCACATCCTGTGATGGCGTATCAGCTCCCTCCGGTCGGCGTCGGTCTCGACGCGGGCCACCAGGTTCACGCCCGGCAGGCCGGAGAGGTCGCAGCATCGCGCCAGCTCCGGCAGGTCGCCCAGGAACCTCGCCGCCTCGTAGCGACCCGCGCTCCACAGGATGTTGGCGGCCTGGGGCTTGTCGATGTCCGGCAGGCCCCCGATCGAGCTCAACAGCAGCCCTACCGCCTGTTCGAGCCGGGCGCCTTCGTCGGCGCCGAACAGCGACATGGGCCCTCGCATGCCAGCCAGTGTGCGGGCGAGACGGAACCGCGCATCGGCCGTGACCGGCGTCGGAGCCTTCGCCTGCAGGAGGATGAGTTCGTTGAGCAGGGTCCGGGCCGCCGCGTCATCGGGGGCCTCAGGATGCGTGCGACCTGCGTCCGTCGCCGATTTAGGCCAGCTTGGCTAGAGGCTTCGCGGCTGGGCCCCGACAGGTTAGGACTCTCACAAACGGGGAGCGCCC
>CANJKG010000271.1 GCA_947474775.1 Caulobacteraceae bacterium
AGGTGGACGCCGAGACCGGCATGATCCGCATCCTGCGCTGGGTGGCCAGCGAGGACTGCGGCAACCTGATCAACCCGGCGGTGGTTGAGGGCCAGATCGCCGGCGGCGTGGCCCAGGGGATCGGCGGGGTGCTGATGGAGCACGCCACCTATGACGCCCGCGGCAACCCCACGGCGGCCACCTTCAAGGACTACCTGCTGCCCACGGCGCACGACATCCCGGTCATCGAATACGCCCACATGGTCACGCCTTCGACCACCGAAGGCGGCTTCAAGGGCGTGGGCGAGGGCGGGGCCATCATCGCCCCGCCCACCCTGGTCAACGCCGTCGCCGACGCCCTGGCCCCCTTCGGCGTCCGCTGCCTGGACCTGCCCCTCTCCCCCGAACGCATCCTCGACCTGATCGACGGGGCGCGGGAGAAGGGGGCGGGCTGACGATCCTCCCCTGTTTCAGCGAGTTTGTGGGGACAGGAACACCGTCACCCTGCTCTATGGGTTCGACTGAAGCGATCCGGCCAGTCGCGGCGCCCTTCCCGATCTTCGCATCACGGCAAACCCGTGGTAGGTCGCTCCAAATTTTCGACAATGGATCCGCAAGATGATGGTCGAACTGCTTGCTTTGGCTTCGGCGGCGTTGTTTGCGGGCGCAGCATTTTACATCAATGTCGCCGAGCAGCCGGCACGTTTGCTGTTGGATGATCGAAGCCTGCTGACCCAGTGGAAGCCAAGCTACAAACGTGGCTTTGCCATGCAGGCGTCCTTGGCGGTTGTATCCGCACTCCTGGGATTCTGGTCGGCGTGGATGTCCCAGGACTGGCGCTGGGCGCTGGGAGCGGTGCTCATCCTGTCGAACTGGCCCTACACGCTCCTCGGCATCATGCCGACCAACCATCGTCTCGAAGCCATCCCCAACGATCAGGCGGACGCGGCTTCGCGAAGTCTCATCGTCAAATGGGGTGGCCTTCACGCGGTGCGTACGGCGCTGGGCTGCGCGGCTGTCACCGCGTATCTGTGGGCGTCGCTCTAGCGGCGACAGCGGCGGCGAATCTACGAAACCGCCCGCCACAGGGGCCCCTGTCCCCCAGTCTGCATCACCCCCCTGGGCTTTCACAATGACCGAGGGGCCGGAGGCGGCAGGTCAACCAGACGCCGGTCAGCGACGCCAAGGAGTCAGTATGACCCATATCAAGGCGAGGGGGCTCAACGCGACGCAAGGCTGGGCGCTTATGGCGTAATGGAGCGGGGGATCGCATGGCCAGCACAAGGAAGGGTTCGACAGGCGCGCGCGCGCGGCGCGCCGAGGCCCGGCTGAAAGCCTCACCGCTGGTCAAGGCGGGTGATACGGCCCCAACCCTCACCGCCGCCGGCATTGAGCGCTTTACGGTGGGCGAAGCTGTCAGCGCCGCCCAGGACGCAGAGCTCGCGGCGGTGCAGGCTATCGGGGGCGCCGCCAGCGATGGATTGCCCGCCATCCTTGAGGGCGATTCGCCCGATGACGCCGCCCGCCTGCGCGAGGCGCTGTTGCTGCCCGTCAAGGACAAGGTTTCCCCTTGCACGCGTGACGATCTGGCCGACGATTGGCGACGCGGCGGCTATCCATACAAATACAAGATGCTGCGCCGCGACTACGAGGAGCAGAAGTTCGTCCTGCAGACCGAGATGCTCAAGCTGCAGGCGTGGGTGAAGGACTCTCGCCAGCGCGTGGTGATCCTGTTCGAGGGGCGCGACGCGGCCGGAAAAGGCGGCGCCATCAAGCGCGTCATGGAGCATCTCAATCCCCGCGGCGCGCGCGTGGTGGCCCTCGAGAAGCCCAGCGAGGTTGAGCGCGGCCAGTGGTATTTCCAGCGCTACGTCCAGCATCTACCGACGGCGGGAGAGATCGTCCTGTTCGACCGCAGTTGGTACAATCGCGTCGGCGTCGAGCGGGTTATGGGCTTCTGCACGCCGGCCGAGTACGAGGAGTTCCTGCGCCAGGCGCCCGAGTTCGAGCGCAACCTGGTGCGCAGTGGGATACATCTGATCAAATTCTGGTTCTCGGTGAGCCGTGACGAACAGCGGCGACGCTTCAAGGAACGTGAGTTCCATCCGCTGAAGCAGTGGAAGCTGTCGCCCATCGACATGGCCTCCCTGGACAAGTGGGATGAGTATACCCGTGCGAAGGAGGGCATGTTCTTTCACACCGACACGGCGGACTCACCGTGGACGGTCGTGAAGTCCGACGACAAGAAGCGCGCGCGTCTGAACGCCATGCGCTACGTCCTCCATTCGCTGCCCTACAGCGGCAAGAATATCGACCGGATTGGCGCCGTGGACGACCTGTTGGTCGGTCGCGCAAACATCATCCACGAACGTGGGGAGCATGACCTCACGTCGGGACGCTATGTCGGGTAAGCAGCCCCGCCCCGGCTGTTCGAGCAGGTCCTGGCCGGCCTCCGGCGTATCGTCGGGGCCAGGGCCGTCCGCGTCGTGAAACGCTGATCGCTACGTCCGCTTCTGACGCAACGGCGTGTTTTCATGCCGCCCATGTCCGTCCCCGCCGACATCAGCGATGAGGAGATGCTGGCCCGCCTGGCCGTGCGCGACCTGGCGGCGGCCGAGCATGTGCATGCCAAGCTGATGGCCGCCGAGGAAGCCTCGGAGATCGCCGAGCTGGGCCGCACCTACCAGCGCTTCGCCCGCTCGCTGCGCCAGACCCTGGCTCTGAAGGCCCGGTTCCGGCGCGAGCAGGAACAGGCGGCCAGGGACGCGGAGACGGCCAGGGAAGCCAAGCCGCCCTCCGGCGGCCTGGCCGCGGCGCGCTGGGTGGGCGAGGTCCGCGCCGCTGTCCTGCGCGTCGTCTGGGACGAGGCCGAGGACGAGGACGCCCGCGAGGATTACGAGGAAGAGCTGGATGCGCTGCTGCAGGCCGCCAGCGAGCGCGGCGACTTCTGCGCCGAGCCCCTGGACGACCATGTCGCCCGCACCTGCCTGCGCCTGGGCCTGTCGCCCCACGGCGCCCAGCACTGGCGCGACCTGCCCGATCCCCCGGGGGATCGGGCGGGCGAGGCCGACGACGAGCCCGACCTAGACACCTCATGATCGCGCCGCCGTCGCTGTCTCTTACGAACCCCGGAATACACAGAGCACACAGAAGTTCAGGACGGCCCGGCCTGCGCCGCGTCGCTGGCCGCCTTCTGTGTGTTCTGTGTATTCTGCCACGAGACCGGCGCTCGCGCGCCCACGGCACGGCCGGGCGGGATCGCGCCAGGCATCGGGAGTTGGAAGTCTGTTGAGTATCCAGGACAAGAGGATCCTCGTTGCCGGCGCCTCGTCGGGCGTTGGCCGGGAACTGGCGCGACGCGCGGCCCAGGCCGGCGCGCATGTGGTGGCCAGCGCGCGGCGCGGCGAGCGGCTCGCCGAGCTGGAGCAGGAAGCGCCCGGCCGGCTGCACGGGGTCGTGGCCGATATCCGCAGCGAGGCCGA
>CANJKG010000272.1 GCA_947474775.1 Caulobacteraceae bacterium
ACGCTGCTGGCGCGGGGCCGGATGGAGCATTTCTATCCGCACTCCTGGCGCTCCAAGGCCCCGGTGATCTTCCGCAACACCCCGCAGTGGTTCATCCGCATGGACCACCACCTGGACGACGCCGCCCATGGCGGGCGCACCCTGCGCGAGACGGCGCTTGACGCCATCGACGCCACCGCCTTCTTCCCGGCCGCCGGCAAGAACCGCATCCGCTCCATGGTGGAGGGCCGCCCTGACTGGCTGATCAGCCGCCAGCGCGCCTGGGGCTCGCCGCTGGCCATGTTCGTCGACAAGCACACCGGCCAGCCGCTGCACGACCCCGAGGTCGACCGCCGCATCGTCGAGCGAATCGCCAAGGAGGGCGCCGACGCCTGGTTCACCGCGCCTGCCGCCGACTTCCTGGGCGCCCACGACTCGGACCGCTACGAGAAGGTCGAGGACATCCTCGACGTCTGGTTCGATTCAGGCTCCACCCACAGCTTCGTCCTGGAGCCCCGCGCCGACGGCAAGACCACCCAGAGCCCCGCCGACCTCTACCTGGAAGGCTCCGACCAGCACCGCGGCTGGTTCCAGTCGTCCCTGCTGGAGAGCTCCGGCACGCGCGGCCGGGCGCCCTACAAGGGCGTGCTCACCCACGGCTTCACCCTCGACGAGAAGGGGGAGAAGATGTCCAAGTCCAAGGGCAATACCGTCGACCCCCAGACCGTCATCAGGGAGAGCGGCGCCGAGATCCTCCGCCTCTGGGTCGCCATGGTCGACTACACCGACGACACCCGGATCGGGAAGGCCATCCTGGCCACCACCACCGACGCCTACCGAAAGCTGCGCAACACGGTGCGCTACCTGTTGGGCGCGCTCGCCGGATTCAGCGACGACGAACGCGTGGCGTGCGAGGACATGCCGCCCCTGGAGCGGTTCATCCTGCATCGCCTGTGGGAGCTCGACGCCCAGGTCCGCAAGGCCTACGACACCTATGTCTTCCAGGACGTCACCCGCGCGCTCACCGAGTTCTGCCAGGTGGAGCTCTCGGCCCTGTTCTTCGACATCCGCCGCGACAGCCTCTACTGCGACAAGCCCGATGCGTTGAGCCGCCGCGCCGCGCGCACGGTGATGGACGCGGTGTTCGAGCGCCTGACCATCTGGCTGGCCCCGTTGATCCCCTTCACCATGGAGGAGGCCTGGACCACGCGGTTCCCGGATAGGCCGTCCAACTGCCTGCGGGTCATGCCGGACACCCCGGCCGCCTGGCGCAACGACGCCGAGGCCACCCGCTGGGCCAAGGTGCAGCAACTCACCTCGGTGGTCACCGGCGCGCTGGAGATCGAACGGCGCGAGAAGCGGCTGGGCGCGGCGCTCGAGGCCGCCCCGCGCGTCCACGTGGCGGACGCCGCCCTCATGGCCGCCCTCGACGGCCTCGACCCCGCCGAGGTGTTCCGCACCAGCCAGGCGACCCTGGTGGCCGGCGACGGGCCGGCCGGCGCCTTCCGCCTCTCCGACGTCCACGGCGTGGCGGTCGAGCCGCTGCGCGCCGAGGGCCGCAAGTGCGCGCGGTCCTGGCGCATCCTGCCGGAAGTCGGCGCCGACCCGCGCTATCCCGACCTCTCGATACGGGACGCCGAGGCCGTGGCCGCCTGGGACGCAGCGCGCGCATGATCGCCATCCCCCGACGGGCCTGGGCCGCCTACGGGCTCGCCTGCGCCATCCTCGCCGCCGACCAGGCGACCAAATACTGGATCCTGGAGGTCCTGCGCCTGCCGGAACGGGGCTCCCTCCCGCTCATCGGCCCCCTGAGGCTGACCATGGTCTGGAACCAGGGCGTGAGCTTCGGCTTGCTGCAGGCCCAGCACGACATCGCCCGCTGGGCCCTGGTGGCCTTCTCCCTCATCGTGGCGGCGCTGCTGGCCAACTGGGCGCGCAAGAGCGAGAAGACCTTGAACGCCGTGGGCCTGGGCCTGGTGCTGGGCGGCGCCATCGGCAACGCCATCGACCGCGCCCGCTTCGGCGCCGTGGCCGACTTCATCGACGTCCAGGCGATCGGCTTCTTCCCCTGGGTGTTCAACGTGGCCGACAGCGCCATCACCATCGGCGTGGTCCTGTTGCTGCTCGACATGCTGCGACGAGATCGCCCGGCTGCCTGAGATCGTTGGCGTCGCCACATGATTGCGCTATTTGCTGCCCTACATGGCCGGGGGCGGCCGAAGGAGTTTCAAAGTCCATGAGCGTCAACCGCGTGATTGTCGCCGCCGCCCTGATCGCGGGTGTTGGCCTCGCCGGATGCCAGTCGACCCGCAAGGCGCTCGGCATGAACAAGGTCACCCCCGACGAATTCCGCGTGGTCACCAAGGCCCCCCTGGTGGTGCCGCCCGACTATGCGCTGCGTCCGCCGGCCCCCGGCGAGCCGCGTCCGCAGGAGCTGCAGCCGGAAAGCGCCGCCCGCAACGCCCTGCTGGGCCAGCGTGACGCCGAGGCCCGCACCGACGGCGAGAAGATGCTGGTGGCCAAGGCCGGCGCCGAGCGGGCCGACCCGCTGATCCGCTATGTGGTCGATGACGAGTTCGGCGACGTGGCCCACAAGGAGAAGAGCTTCGCCGACAAGGTGATGTTCTGGAAGGGCGACAAGTCCGCGCCCGCGACCCCCGGCGTCGGCGCCGCCGACAATACCGCCGCCCCGGTCGACGCCGCCGCCGAGGAAGCCCGCGTGAAGTCGCTCACCGGCGGCGCCCCGGTGGTCATCCGGCGCGAGAAGAGCTCCAGGATCAAGCTGCCGGGTCTCTAGGCGCTAGTCCGGCTCCGCCATCTGCCCCGGCGCCGCGACCTCGAACCCCTGCGCCCGCAGGCGGTCGAGGACGCCGCCCTGGGCCAGCAGCGGGCGCAGCTGCACCACGGCGATGGCGTGGCCCGGTGTCTTCAGGGCCTGGGCGATCTGGGCCGCCTGGTCGGCCTTCGTGCGCGCGTCCCAGGCCGCCGCGCCGGGGGCCGCGTTCAGGCAGCTCTTATAGACCCGCTCCTGGCCCAGCGCGCCGCGCACGTCGCCCTCCGCCCAGGCCCGGGTGGCCGCGAGCGTCCGCGCAGGCCCCGCCGCCACCTGGTCCAGCACCGCCTCCAGGCAGATGCGCCCGGCGCTCTCCGGAACCTTGACCAGGGCGCCCAGCAAAGGGGCGATGTCATAGGTCCTGGCCTGCACCTTCACCCCGTTCTGGGTCGCCAGCAGCCGGATCAGCTTGGTGGGATCCGAATCGGTCAGGCTGTGGCGCTCGCGGTAGTCGGCGAACATGATCAGCCCCGCCGCCAGCGAATTGCGGGTGGGGTAATGCTTGGCCTCCTGGCCCAGCGCCTCCCGCGCGGCCACGAACCGGGCCTGGTCGCTGGCCGACAGTCTGGCCTCATAGGGCGTCGACGACTTCAGCTTCAGG
>CANJKG010000273.1 GCA_947474775.1 Caulobacteraceae bacterium
ATCCCGTCCTGGTGGATGCCGCTCTCGTGGGCGAAGGCGTTCTTGCCGACGATGGCCTTGTTGAACTGCACCGGGAAGCCGGTGATCGCCGATACGTAGCGGCTGGCCCGGGTGATGTGCTGGGTCTCGACGCCGGTGTGGAAGGGCAGCCGGTCGCCGCGTACCTTCAGCGCCATCACGATCTCTTCCAGCGCCGCGTTCCCGGCCCGCTCGCCGATGCCGTTCACCGCGCACTCGATCTGCCGCGCCCCGCCCTGCACGCCGGCCAGGCTGTTGGCCACCGCCAAGCCCAGGTCGTTATGGCAGTGGGTGGAGAAGATCACCTTGTCCGCGCCGGGCACGTTCTCGATCAGGTCGCGGAAGATGGCGGCGTATTCGTCGGGATAGCTGTAGCCGACCGTGTCGGGGATGTTGATCGTTCCGGCGCCGGCCTTGATCGCCGCCTCCACGCAGCGGCGCAGGAAGTCCCGCTCGGTGCGGGTGGCGTCCTCCGCCGACCATTCCACGTCGCCCACCAGGTTGCGGGCGTGGGTGACCGACTTGGTCACCATGTCCAACACGTCGGCCGGCTCCATCTGCAGCTTCCACTTCATGTGGACGGGGCTCGTGGACAGGAAGGTGTGGATGCGGCCGCGCCTGGCCGGACGCACCGCCTCGGCGCAGCGCTCGATGTCGCCCAGGGCGGCGCGGGCCAGGCCGCAGACGGTGCTCTCGGTGACGATCTGGGCGATCTGGCGGACGGCCTCGAAGTCGCCGTTGGAGGCGATCGGGAAGCCCGCCTCGATCACGTCGACGCGCATGTCCTCAAGGATCTTGGACAGCTCCAGCTTCTCGTCCAGTGACATGGAGGCGCCGGGCGATTGTTCGCCGTCGCGCATGGTGGTGTCGAACACGATGACGCGGTCGCGCGCGTCGCGCGGGGTCGCGGGTTCAGGGGTCTCTTGGGTCATGATCCGGGTCTCTTCGCGGGATTTGGGTCAGTCGGGCGAGGGTTTGGAAATCCCCTGTGCGCCCGGCCGCGAAGACGCGCAGCCTAACGGGGCGCCCAGGGGCGGCTAAGCCCCAGCGAGAGAAGAAGCAGGCTGTTGCGGCGAATGCGCATGGGTGTGGCTGTATCGAAAACGGCCCCTTTCCGCAAGACTCTTGCCCTGCGGCCGCAGCTCAGGCGGTCTCCCTGGCAACCACCCTGATGACCGCGGGCCGGGCGGCCACCAGGGCCGAGTGGGCAGCCACACGTGGGAAGCGGGCCGGGTCGACCCCGTCGCCCTCCATCCATCGGGCGACGGTAAAGAGGTAGGCGTCGCAGATCGAATAGGTCTCGCCCAGCACATAAGGCCCCTGGAGCATCTCGTCCTCGATCAGCTGGAAGCAGGCGCCGACCGTCTCGGGGACCTTGCGGGTCATGTCCGCCAGCGCCACGGGATCGTCGGCCCAGCGGCTTCCACGCCGCCCGTGGGAATGCGCGACTTGGAGGGTGGCGCAGAGGTAGGCGTTGAACGACTGGGCCTGGGCGAACGCCCACGGATCGTCAAGCGGGGCGAGGCGCGCCTGCGGATAGGTTTGCGCCACATAGGCCAGGATCGCCGGCGTTTCGGT
This sequence comes from Caulobacteraceae bacterium, assembly GCA_947474775.1. Lineage (GTDB taxonomy): Bacteria > Pseudomonadota > Alphaproteobacteria > Caulobacterales > Caulobacteraceae > Phenylobacterium. Next base: position 1,597 of record CANJKG010000273.1, read on the forward strand.
TAGCACGCCGTTTTCGCCGACCAGGGCCGGGACGCGGCCCTTCGGGTTGATGGCGAGATATGCCGGTGACCGCTGCTCCCCCTCGAGAAGGTTCACGCGGATGGCCTCGTAGTCGGCGCTCGCCTCCTCCAGAGCGATATGGGACGCCCGCGCACAGGACCCTGGAAAATAGAATAATTTCAAACTCATGTGTCGCCTTTCTCTCGTGATTTCAGGCCCGCCTTCGCCAGCCAGCCCACGGCCAGCCAGGCTGCCGCGACCGCGCCGAGCAGCAGCGCTTCGTGGCCGATCTCTCCGCGCATGATCCTGGCCACGGCGGCGCTCGCGAAGGCGATCAGCACGATCTTGGGGACGATCCCCAGCGCCGTCCCAGCCAGGAAGTGGCTGACCCGCATCGGTGTGACGCCCGCCGCCATGTTGACGACGATGAAGGGCGCGGAGGGAACCAGCCGTACGATCAGGCTGGCCAGGAAGCCGTTGCGCCCGATCATGTCCACGAACTGCCGCACGCCGGCGCTCGAGAACCGATCCAGCGCTCGCGCGCCGGCGGCCCGGCCGAGATAGAATCCCACTAGCGAGGAAATCATCGTCCCGATCCAGCTATATGCCGCGCCGGTCACCGGCCCGAACACCACCACAGCGGCGGCGATCAGCACCACCTGCGGCATGCCGACCATGGCCAGGACCGCGAAGCTCGCCACCGCCGCTGGCAGCGACCATGGCCCGCGCGCCGCGCCCAGCCATCGCTCCACCGCCGCTTCGCCGCCCAGTCCGAGGATCTGCGCGCCGAACAAGATGACAAGGGCCGCACCGCCGAACATCACGAACGAGATCGCCAGGGTCCGCCAAGCCTGGGCGTCCATGCTCGACAGGAACAGTGGGAGGCGGCGCATGACCCGTGAGGTCGCCTCTCTGCCTGTTCAGGTCAAGCAGGAGCTTAGGCGGGGTTCACCGCGCAGGCCGCTTGGGCTAAACCCCCGCCCGTCTTTAACCCCAGCCAACGGGAGCCCGTTTCCTCATGTCCCTGCAGTCCGCCGCCCTGTCCCGCGTCAAGCCGTCCGCGACCCTCGCGGCGGACGGGAAAGCGCGCGAGCTGAAAGCCCAGGGCAAGGACGTCATCGGCCTGGCCGCCGGCGAGCCCGACTTCGACACGCCGGACAACATCAAGGAAGCGGCCATCAAGGCCATCCGCGACGGCAAGACCAAGTACACCAACGTCGACGGCATCCCCGAGCTGAAGGAGGCGATCTGCGCCAAGTTCGCCCGCGAGAACGGCCTCGCCTACATGCCCTCCCAGGTGAACGTCTCGCCGGGCGGCAAGCCGGTGATCTGGAACGCCATGCTGGCCACGCTCAACCCCGGCGACGAGGTGATCGTGCCGACGCCCTATTGGGTGAGTTACTGGGACATCGTCCTGCTGGCCGGCGGCGAGCCGGTGGCCGTGCCCACCACGGCGGCCAGCGGCTTCAAGCTGCAGCCCGCCGACCTGGAGGCCGCGATCACGCCAAGGACACGTTGGGTGTTCCTGAACTCGCCGTCGAACCCCTCGGGCGCGGCCTACACCAAGGCCGAGCTGCGAGCGATCGCCGACGTCCTGATGCGCCACCCGCACGTGTGGATCCTCACCGACGACATGTACGAGCACCTGGTGTTCGGCGACTTTGAGTACTGGACCATCGCCCAGCTCGAGCCCGGCCTCTATGACCGCACCCTGACCATGAACGGGGTCTCCAAGGCCTACGCCATGACCGGCTGGCGGATCGGCTATGCGGCCGGCCCGGAAGAGCTGATCAAGCTGATGCAGAAG
>CANJKG010000274.1 GCA_947474775.1 Caulobacteraceae bacterium
GCCGGTCTATGTGCGCCACGAGATCGTCCACAACCGCCATGTGGTGGAGCGGCTGAAGTCCCTGGGCGCGGTGTTCGTGGAGGAACTGGATCAGGCGCCGGCTGACCGCCCGATGGTGTTCTCCGCCCACGGTGTGCCCAAGTCGGTGCCGGCGGAAGCCCGCGCGCGCCAGATGCTGTATCTGGACGCCACCTGCCCGCTGGTCTCCAAGGTGCATGTGGAGGCCGAGCGCCACCACGCCGCCGGCCGGGAGATCGTCCTGATCGGACATGCGGGCCATCCGGAGGTCGTGGGCACCATGGGCCAGCTCCCCGAGGGGACGGTGGCCCTCATCGAGACCGTGGCCGACGCCCAGGCCTACATGCCCCGAGATCCCGGCAAGCTCGCCTTTGTCACGCAGACCACCCTGTCGGTGGACGACACCGCCGATATCGTCGCCGCGCTACGGGCCCGCTTCCCGGCGATCGCCGCGCCGCACAAGGAGGACATCTGCTACGCCACCACCAACCGCCAGGAGGCGGTGAAGGCGGTGGCGGCGCGCAGTCAGGCTCTGGTGGTGCTGGGCAGCGCCAACTCCTCGAACTCGGTGCGGCTGGCGGAGGTGGGGCGGCGCGCAGGCGCGGCGGCCTATCTGATCGACGACGCCGACGGCCTGGACATGGCCTGGCTGGCCGGCGTCTCGGTGGTGGGCGTCACCGCCGGGGCCTCGGCGCCCGAAGTGCTGGTGCAGGGCGTGATCGATCGGCTGGCGGAGAGCTTCGCGGTCACCGTCGAGGAACTGGACGCGCCCCGGGAGACGGTGAGCTTCAAGCTGCCGAAGGCGCTGGCGTGACTTGACCCGCTGGGCGACCTCGCCCATGCGGACGCCATGGCGGTCTATACGGACATCACCGACGCGGAGCTGGCCAAGCTGCTGGCGGATTTCGACCTTGGCGCGCCGGTGGCGTTCAAGGGGATCGCCGAGGGCGTCGAGAACTCCAACTTCCTGCTGGAGACCGAGACCGGGCGCTTCATCATGACCGTCTATGAGAAGCGGGTTTCGGAGGCCGACCTGCCGTTCTTCCTGGGCCTGATGCAGTGGCTGGCGCAGCACGGCTATTCCTGCCCAACGCCGGTGGCGGATCGATCTGGCGAGATCCTGAAGCGGGTGCGCGGCAAGCCCTGCGCCATCGTGAGCTTCCTGCGGGGGCTGTCGGCGCGCCGGCCGACGGCGGCGCAGTGCCGGGAGGCGGGCGCGGGGCTGGCAGGCCTCCACCTGGCGGCTGCGGGGTTTGAGGGGACACGGGCCAACACGCTGGGACAGGACGCCTGGGCGCCGATGTTCGCCTCGCTGCGGGGCGACGCGGAGAACCTCAAGCCGGGTCTGGCGGCGACGATCGAGGCGGACCTGGAGCTTATCGCCGCCGGCTGGCCGACCGATCTGCCGGCCGGCGTGATCCACGCCGACTATTTCCCGGATAACGTCTTCTTCCGGGGGGCGGAGTTCGCCGGGACCATCGACTTCTATTTCGCCTGCGCCGATGCGTTGGCCTACGACGTGGCCATCGCGCTGAACGCCTGGTGCTTCGAGCCGGACGGCAGCTTCAACATCACCTCGGCGCGGGCCTTCGTCGGCGGCTATGAGAGCCGCCGGCCGTTGCAGGACGCCGAGCGGGCGGCGTTGCCGATCCTGGCGCACGGGGCGGCCATGCGGTTCTTCCTGACCCGGCTGCACGACTGGGGGGCGACCCCGGCCGGCGCCCTGGTGCGCCCCAAGGACCCGCTGGAATACGAGCGCAAGCTGGCGGTCCACCGCGCCTCGCCGGACCTGGTGCTATTCGGGGCGCCTTCGTGACCCTGCTTCGCGAGACGCTTCGCAGGGTGTCGGACCTGCGAAGCTCCCGCGGGAGCGGAGAAGGATGACGCCGAAGGTGGTGATCCACACGGACGGGGCCTGTTCGGGCAATCCCGGGCCCGGCGGCTGGGGCGCGGTCCTGGAATACGGCGACCGCAAGAAGGAGATCTGCGGCGGGGAGCGGGCCACCACCAACAACCGCATGGAGCTGATGGCCGCGATCCAGGCGCTGGAGGCGCTGACTAAGCCCTGCGAGGTGGAGCTTCACACCGACAGCCAGTACGTGATGAAGGGGATCAGCGAGTGGATCCACGGCTGGAAGGTCCGCGGCTGGAAGACCGCCGACCGGAAACCGGTGAAGAACGACGATCTCTGGAAGCGGCTGGACACCGCCCGCCTGCGCCACCGGGTGGACTGGCGCTGGGTCAAGGGCCATGCGGGCCATGAGCTGAACGAACGGGCGGACGCGCTGGCCAGGCAGGGGATGACGGAGACGCTGGGCCGATAGCCACCTGGCGTCAGCGCCCGCGCGCTCCCTAGCCCGTCGCTCTCGCGGCGCGGGGAGGTGCGGCGCCCTTCGCGGCGGCGGTGGAGCATGCTAGTTCCGCCGCCTTCGCTTAAGGAACCCACACTCCCCATGGCCCTGAAAGTCGCCATCGTCGGCCTGCCCAATGTGGGCAAGTCCACCCTATTCAACGCGCTGACCCAGACCGCCCAGGCCCAGGCGGCCAACTATCCGTTCTGCACCATCGAGCCCAACACCGGCGACGTGGCGGTGCCGGAGCCGCGCCTGGACGCGCTCGCCTTGATCATCCCATCGAAGGAGATCATCCCCGCCCGGATCAACTTCGTGGACATCGCCGGCCTGGTGCGCGGCGCCTCCAAGGGCGAGGGCCTGGGCAACCAGTTCCTGGCCAACATCCGCGACTGCGACGCCGTCGCCTTCGTCGCCCGCTGCTTCATCGACGACGACGTGACCCATGTGGAAGGCAAGGTCGATCCACTGTCCGACCTCGAGACCATCGAGACCGAGCTGATGCTGGCCGACCTGGAAAGCCTGGAGAAGCGGGTCGTCAACCTGGAGAAGCGAGCCAAGACCGGCGACAAGGAGAGTACCCAGACGCTGCGCCTGGTGCAGCTGGCGCTGACCGAGCTCAACGCCGGCAGGCCCGCCCGCAAGGCCAAGATCGCCGCCGAGGACGAAAAGGCTTGGCGGATGCTGCAGCTGCTGACCTCGAAGCCCGCCCTCTACGTGTCCAACGTCGACGAGGCCTCGGCGGCCGTCGGCAACGAGATGTCGCGGCTGGTGGCCGAGCGGGCCCAGCGCGACGGCGCCGACCACGTGGCCATCTCCGCCCAGATCGAGAGCGAGATCGCTATGCTCGACGAAGGTGAGCGCGGGGAGTTCCTTGAGACCTTGGGTCTCACCGAGCCCGGCCTCAACAAGCTGATCCGCGAGGCCTACCACCTGCTGGGCCTGCAGACCTATTTCACCGTTGGGCCCAAGGAGGCCCGCGCCTGGACCATCCACAAGGGCGA
>CANJKG010000275.1 GCA_947474775.1 Caulobacteraceae bacterium
CCCGCAAGGGCGGCGCGCCGGTCGGCGGCGCGCCCTTCAACTCGACCCACGACAGTTCCGTCGAGCCGCCGCCTACGTCCACCACCAGGGCCGCGTCGGCGCTTCGGTCCAGCAGGTTCAGACAGCCTGCCACCGAGAGCCTGGCCTCTTCCTGCGGGGTGATCACCTGCAGGCGCAGCCCGGTCTCCGCCGCCACCCGGTCCACGAAGGCCTGGCCGTTGCGCGCCATCCGGCAGGCCTGGGTGGCGATGGCGCGGATCCGCACCACGCGCCGGCGGCGGATCTTCTCGGCGCTCACCTTCAGGGCCGCCAGGGCCCGGTCCATGGCGGCCTCGGACAATTCCCCGCTCTGTCCCAGACCCTCGCCCAGCCGGACGATGCGCGAATAGGCCTCCACCACCCGGAAGCCCGAGCCGGCGGGGGCGGCGATCAGCAGTCGGCAGTTGTTTGTGCCAAGGTCCAGCGCCGCGTAATGCTGCGCCTCAGGCGAAGGATTATCCCGGCCACGCATGTGAGCGCCGGGCGCGCTCGGCGCCTCATTCATGGACCGCTATTCCGTCCTTCGCAGGCGGACTTGGGTCCACCTCGTTTCAGGCGAACTCTAGCAAGCGATACGCCTGTCAGGAAGCATGCCCTTGAACGTCCGGACTCTGACGTTACGTTCACCTTCCAGTCAGGTACGGGGAGCTAGATTCGACGGTATGGACACGCGACTCGCCAAATTCGCTCTCGGCCAGATCGTACGACACCGCGTCTATCCCTTCCGCGGCGTGATCTTCGACGTCGATCCCTCCTTCGCCAACACCGAGGAATACTGGCTCTCAATCCCCGAACACATCCGCCCGCGAAAGGACCAGCCCTTCTATCACCTGCTGGCGGAGAACGAGGACAGCGCCTACGTCGCCTACGTCTCTGAGCAGAATCTCCTGCCTGACGACACCGGCCAGCCCGTTGGTCATCCTCAGGCCGCGGTGCTGTTCGATTCCTTCCACGAAGGCCAGTACCAGTTGCGTCCCCGCGTAAGTCACTGACGGCCCGGCAGGGCGGAACCTTGGCCTTAGGCCCGCGTTCTGCTCTAAGGTCACAGAAACGTCCGGAGCCCCACGATGCGCAAATACATGCTGCTCGCCAGCCTCGCCGCGGCGACCCTGGTCCCGTCCCTGGCGGCCGCCCAGCAGACCTGCGAGGAGCGCAAGGCCAGTCGCGTGGCCGGTACGGTAATCAGCGCGGGTATTGGCGCCATTCTCGGCAGCGCCATCGCGGGTCGCGGCGACCGCAATGAGGGCGCGGTGATCGGCGCCATCGGCGGCGGCCTGATCGGTAACCAGGCGGCCAAGGGCAATGGCGACTGCCGAAACGCCTACGGCTACTACGACAACAACGGCAACTGGCGCTCCAACGCCGTCAACCGCGCCGACGCCCAGGGCTATTACGACCGCAACGGCAACTGGATCGCGGGCGCGCCTCCCGGGCGCTGGGGCTCCGACGGCCGCTACGTCGCCGACAACGCCAGCCGCTATGGCTACAACGCCGGCTATGCTGGCGATGAAGCCCCGCGCGACGTGCGCGAACGGATCAACTGGCTCTAGGTTAACCGCGGCGCCACCGACGGCAGCCTGTCGCGTCGCGAAGCCGACCGCGCCCTGGCCGATATCACCCGCGTGCAGCGCGAGGATCGCAACCTGCGCGACCGCCGCGGCCGCCTGCGCTCCGAGGACGAGGCCTACCTGCAGTCTCGCCTGGACACCATCTCCAGCGAGATCCGGTGGTCGCGCCGCAACTAGCCCGAACTGTCATCCCAGGTCGCCGTTCCAGGCCGTCCGGGATACTTCGAGCACGATGCGATCAGACGGAATCGTCTGAGCATTGAATCGTGCTCGACAATCAAAGGCGTAGAGCCTGATTCACGGTTCAGATGGTTCCATCTGAACCGATCTGCCTCTAGTAGTCTCGCCGCCAGCGGATCGAGAGGCGGCCCTCGCCCTGCCCGCTGAACTTCGAGACGATCGCCAGCTTGCGGCGGATGCGCCACTCCACCTGCGCGCTGGGTCCCTCGCGGCCACCCCCGGTGATCTCGATGTAGACGTCGTCGGTGATGTACTTGCCGCCCGAGACGGTGACCCCCGTCGCGTCGCCGCCGGCCAGCGCCAGGCGGTCGAGGCGGGCGAAGGCGCGCAGGTTGCCGATCACGTCGAAACCGCCACCGCCGGCCATCGCCGACAGGGCCGAGGCCAGCTGGGCTGCCTCCAGAGGGGCGAGTTGCGAAGCGGAGCGGCCGAACAGCACCTGCGACAGCACCTCGTCGCTGGGCAGGCTCGGGCTGGAGGTGAACTCCACCTCCGGCTTGGCGGCGGTGCCGGTGATCTTGATGACCGCCGTTAGCGAAGGGTCCTCCCGCCTGGCCGTCAGGTTCAGCCGGATGTTCTGCGGTCGGGTCGCCAGATAGACCACGCTGGTGTCGTCGAAGTCGAACCGCTTGCCGGCGAAGTCGTAGTCGCCGCGGATCACCCGCGCAGCCCCGCTCAACGTCGGCGCCGAGGTCGTGCCGCCCACGTGGGCGTCCAAAGACAGCTCCACGTCCAGGCTCCGCTCACGCAGGAACACGCGCCGGGGCGCCGTCAGGTTCACGTCCAGCGCCCAACTCGGTCCAGCCGGGGGCGGCGCCGCGGCGAAGCTGGAAAGCCTGGCCGGACGGTTCTTCTCCACCACATCCATCAGCACCACGCCGGAGGGCGTCGGCAGGCGGGCGGCCACGTCGGCCCGGTCGACCGTGAGATTGCCGGACAGCTTCACCTTGCCGTCCGCCCCTCGGGCGATCGACACCTGCCCAGTCGCCGAGGCAGTCGCCTGTTCGTTGTCGATGAGGCGAAATTGCTTCAGGTCCATGCGGAAGCTGGAGACGCCGTCCCGCAGGAGGCTGATGTGGCCCGACCCCTCCACCGCCCCGCCACGGCCATCGACCGCCTGGACCCGCGAGACATCCATCCCCGTGCTGGAGAAATCGGCGTTCAACACCAGATCGCGCAGGACAAGTCCGGTGGACCCGTCGCTGAATCGCCCGCTGTCCACAGCGACCTGACCGACCAGCGCCGGGCGCGCCAGCGTGCCGCCTATCGTACCCTCGGTGACCACATGGCCCGCCAGGGTGCGCTCGCCGCCGACCAGCAGGTCCCAGAGCGGCCGCACCTCGCCTTCCGCCGCAAATCGGCCGTGCATCGGCCGCTGCCGGGCGATGGCTATCCGCAACGGCGCCGCCGAGGCTTCCACTGGCAGCACGAGGTCGAGGTTGGACTTCAGGCCCTGAGCGTCGCGCAGGTCGCCGGCCAGAGTC
>CANJKG010000276.1 GCA_947474775.1 Caulobacteraceae bacterium
CCCCAACGTGCTCAGGAACTGCGGCCTCGATCCCGACGAGTGGCAGGGCTTCGCCTTCGGCTTCGGCGTCGACCGCCTGGGGATGCTGAAGTACGGCATGCCCGACCTGCGCGAGATGTTCGCCGCCGACGTCCGCTGGCTTGACCACTACGGCTTCTCGGCCTTCCAGGCGCCCAACCCGGCGACGGGGCTGAGCTGATGAAGTTCACCCTCACCTGGCTCCGCAAGCATCTGGACACCACCGCCACCGTCGAGGAGGTGGTGGACGCCATGACCATGGCCGGCCTGGAGGTCGAGCATGTCGAGAATCCGGCCGCGAAGCTCGCCGCCTTTTCCGTGGCGAAGATCGTCGAGGCCGTGCAGCACCCCAACGCCGACAAGCTGCGGGTCTGCCAGGTCGACACGAAGGACGGCCGCCTGGAGATCGTCTGCGGCGCCCCCAATGCGCGGGCGGGCCTGACCACCATCTACGCCCCCATCGGCGCCTGCGTGCCGGGCTCCGGCATCACGCTTGAGGCCCGGCCCGTCCGAGGGGTGGTCTCCAACGGCATGCTCTGCTCGGCCGCCGAGCTGGAGGTGGCGGAGGAATCCGACGGCATCATGGAGCTGTCCGACAAGCTCGCCGTCGGCGCCCCGGCCGCCGAGGCCCTGGGCCTGGAGGCGGTGATCGACTTCGAGGTCACCCCCAACCGCCCCGACTGGCTGGGCGTCGGCGGCATCGCCCGCGACCTGGCCGCCGCCGGCCTGGGCGAGCTCAAGGACCCCGCCGTGGAGCCCGTGACAGGGACCTTCCCCTGCCCGGTGGAGATCAAGGTCGACGGCGACGCCTGCCCGGTGTTCGCCGGCCGGCTGATCCGGGGCGTGAAGAACGGGCCCTCGCCCGCCTGGCTGCAGGCCAAGCTGAAGTCGGTGGGCTTGCGCCCCATCAACGCCCTGGTCGATGTCACCAACCTGATCTCCTACGACCGCGCCCGGCCGCTGCACGTCTATGACCGCGCCCTGATGGTCGGCGACGTGATCGAGGCGCGTCTCGGCCACGGGACCGCCCAGCCCTCGCAGGCCCACGCCGCCTCGCCCGCCGCGCACACCGATGAGCAGCTGATCGCCCTGGACGGCAAGACCTATGACATCGGCCCTGAGATGTGCGTCATCGCCGACGCGGCCGGAGAGCGCCCCATCGGCCTGGGCGGGGTGATGGGCGGCGCCTCCACCGGCTGTTCCGACGCCACCACCGAGGTGTTCGTGGAGAGCGCCTGGTTCGACCCGATCCGCACCGCCCAGACCGGGCGCGCCACGGGCATCACCTCGGACGCCCAGTACCGCTTCGCCCGGGGCGTCGATCCCGGCTTCGTGGTCCCCGGCCTGGAGCTGGCGACGAAGCTGATCCTCGAGATCTGCGGTGGCGAGGCCTCCGAGGTCCGTGTGGCCGGCGAGATTCCCGCCCCGCCGAAGCCCGTCGAATTCGACCGCGCCTATGTGGAGAAGCTCTCCGGCCTCACGGTCGCCGACAGCCGCATCGACGAGATCCTGACCGAGCTGGGCTTCGCGATCCAGGGCCTCACGGTCACCCCGCCGTCCTGGCGCCGCGACGTGGAAGGCAAGGCCGACCTCGTCGAGGAGGTGGCGCGCATCGAGGGCTACGCCGCCCTGCCCGCCACGCCCCTGCCCGAAGCGCCCCTGGCCCCCGGCGGCGCGCTCACCGTGCGCCAGGCCCGCCAGCGGACCTCCCGCCGGGCGCTCGCCGCTCGCGGCTACGCCGAGGCGGTCACCTGGAGCTTCATGCGCCGCGAATGGGCCGCCCTGTTCGGCGGCGGCGATCCCCGCCTGGTGCTGACCAATCCGATCGCCTCGGACTTGGACTGCATGCGGCCGACGCCGCTGCCCAACCTGATCGAGGCGGCCGCTCGCAACGCCCGCAGGGGCTTCCCCGACGCGGCCCTGTTCGAGGTCGGCCCCGGCTGGCGCGGCGACGCGCCCGCTGACCAGGTCGCCTGCATCGCCGCCATCCTGGCCCCGCATCCCGCGCGGCGATGGGACGGCGCCAAGGCCGACCCGCTGTTCCAGGTGAAGGCCGACCTCACCGCCCTGCTGGACGAGCTGGGCGCGCCGGGCCTGCAGATCGCCCAGGGCCAGAGCGCGCCCTGGTGGCATCCCGGCCGCTCCGCCCGCCTGCAGCTTGGCCCCAAGACCATCGTCGCCGAGTTCGGCCAGCTGCATCCGGCCATCCTCAAGGCGCTGGACGCCGACGGGCCCATGTACGGCTTCACCATCGACCTCGACGCCATCCCGGAACCCAAGCGCAAGGCGGTGAAGACCAAGTCCGCGGTGGCGCTCTCCCACCTGATGCCGCTCAGCCGCGACTTCGCCTTCCTGGTGCCCGCCGCCACGCCGGCCGGCGACCTGGTCCGCCCGATCCTGGCCGCCGACAAGGCCCTGATCGCACAGGCCCGGGTGTTCGACGTCTACCAGGGCGCCGGTGTGCCGGAGGGCATGAAGTCGGTGGCCGTCGAGGTGCTCGTCCAGCCCCGCGACAAGACGCTGACCGACGTGGAGATCGAGGCCCTGTCGGGGCGAATCGTCGCCGCCGCCGAGAAGGCGGTCGGGGCGAAGCTCAGGAGCTGAAGATGACCGCCTATATCGTCGCCATCAGGCACAACGTCACCGACCCCGATGAGATGAAGGTCTACGGTTCCCTCGCGCCGGCGGCGGGCGCGAAGTTCCCGAGCAAGAAGAACCTCGCCGCATACGGCAAGTGCGAGGCCCTGGAGGGGCCGCCGGTGCAGGGGGTGGTGCTGATCGAGTTCCCCACCTACGAGGAAGCCAAGGCCTGGTACGACAGCCCCGAGTACCAGAAGGCCAAGAGCCACCGCATCAAGGGCTCCGACTACCAGTTCATCCTGTTCGAGGGGAAATAGCCCCCGACCGTTGTTTCATGCCGTCATGGCCGGGCCATGACCTTCGGATCGAGTCAGACCTTAGGGATCGCCGCGAAGGCGTCGCGCTGGGCCTCCCAGTGCAGCCGCACCCGCTCCACGTTCTCCGGGTGGGTGAAGCACCAGAGCTGGTTGGCCCGCACCGCCGCCAGCACGATCGTCCCCACCTGGTCGCCCGCCAGCATGATCTTCGGCGGCGGGTTGGAGGACTTCTTCGGTGTCGCGCCCATCACCGCCGTGGTGGTCTCCTCCAGCCGCGTGCTCGTCCGGCCGGGACAAACGATGGTCACTTCCAGGCCGCTGCCGCGCGACTCCAGAGACAGGACCTCGCTCATCGCCGCGAGCGCC
>CANJKG010000277.1 GCA_947474775.1 Caulobacteraceae bacterium
ACCGGCCCTTCCGTCTGCACGAGCGGCTGGTCTTCCAGCGCTCCGGCGCGGGGTGGACCACCAGCCGGCTGTTCCCTTGAGCGACGCCGCCGAGGACGAGATCCTGGCCTGGCTCACCGGAACCGCCGAACGGCGGATCGACACGGCCTGCGCCCACGTCTTCCTCGGCCGCGAACGGGCGCTGAAGATCAAGCGGCACGAGGACCTTGGCTACGTCGACTTCTCCACCGCCGATCGCCGCCTCTGGGCGCTGAAGCGGGAACTGGCGTTCAACCAGGCCATAGTCTCCGACATCTATCGTGCCGTGCGCCGCATCACCCGCGAAGCCGATGGCTCACTCGCCATCGACGGCCATGGCGAGACGGTGGACCACGTCCTGGAGATGCGCCGGTTCTCCGACGACGCCGTCCTGGCCGCCCACCCGGATGGCGTGGACAGCGAACTGGCGGAGCGGCTGGGCCGCATGATCGCGGGCATGCACGCAGCCGCGCCCCTGAGGGAGGAGGGTGGCCTCGCCAGCCTGTCCTGGACGGTCGGCTCGAACGCCCGCCTCCTGAGGGCCATCCCCGGCCTCGACCCGTCGCGGGTGGAGTATCTGCTCGCCCTGACCGAAGCGGCGCTTGAACGCCACGCCGCCCTCCTGGCCCACCGTTCAGCGAGCGGCTTCGCCCGCCGCTGCCACGGCGACCTGCACCTGGGCAACATCCTCGTCGAGAACGGCGAGCCGAAGCCCTTCGACTGCATCGAGTTCAGCGACATCCTCTCAGACCTGGATGTCCAGTACGACCTGGCCTTCCTGCTGATGGACCTGGAGTTCCGTGATCGCCGGGATGCGGCGACACGCGTGCTGGCCGCATATCTCGACGAGGCCGCGCGGTGCTTTCCGCCCGACCTGTGGGACGGGCTGGCCACGCTGCCGTTGATGCTGTCCGTGCGGGCCGCCGTCCGCGCCCACGTCTCGGCGCACGGCGGAGATGTCGCCCTGGCGCGGGCCTATGTGGAGGCGGCCATCGCCCATCTCTCGCCAACGCCGCCCGTCCTGGCGGCCGTGGGGGGCTACTCCGGGGCAGGCAAGTCGGCGTTCGCCCGCGCCGTCGCGCCGCGGCTGGGCGCATCGCCCGGCGCCGTGGTGATGCGGACCGACGAGGTCCGCAAGCGACTGGCGGGCCTGTCGCCCACAGAGCGGGCGCCGCCGGACGCCTATGCGCCCGAACCCACGGCGCGGGCCTACGACGCCCTGTTCGACAGTGCGCGCGCCATCCTGCGCGCCGGCCAGGCCGTGGTGCTGGACGCCACCTTCATCGATCCGGGCCTGCGCGTCCGGGCCGAAAGCCTCGCCGCGGAGTGCGGCGTCGCCTTCCACGGGATCTGGCTGGAGGCTCCCGCGCCGGTCCTGGCCCAGAGGGTGTCGGCGCGCCGCGGCGACGCCTCGGACGCCACCGTCGAGACGCTGGAAAGCCAGCTGGGACGCGACCTCGGGACCTTGGCCTGGGAGCGGGTGGACGCCTCGGGGCCCCCCGGCGCGGCGGCGGACGCTTGGCGGCCTGGCCGCTGAGCCCCGTTTACAGACGCCAGCGGGGATGCATACCGTCACGGATCAGAAGCCCAAGGCTTCGATGGAGGAGACGCCGCATGCTTGGCCTGATGCAGGACTGGCCGCTGACGCTCGACAGGATCATCGAGCACGCCAAGTCCTGGCATGGGACGCGCGAGATCGTCAGCCGCTCCATCGAAGGCCCGATCGTCCGCACCACCTATGCCGAGGTCTACGTCCGCGCCAAGCGGGTCTCCAACGCGCTCAAGGCCCTGGGCGTCCAGAGGGGTGACCGGGTGGGGACGCTGGCCTGGAACACGGCCCGGCATCTGGAAGCCTGGTACGGCATCATGGGCATCGGCGCCGTCTGCCACACGCTGAACCCGCGGCTGTTCCCCGAACAGCTCTGCTACATCATCAACCATGCCGACGACCGGATCATATTCACCGACCTGACCTTCGTGCCGGTGCTGGCCAAGCACCGGCAGAACATGACCGGCGTCAAGCACATCGTCATCATGACCGACGAAGCCCACATGCCGGACGATATCCCGGACGCCCTGTGCTTCGAGACCCTGGTGGCTGAGGCCTCGGCCGACTGCGAATGGGGCGGCTTCGATGAGAATACCGCCGCGGGCCTGTGCTACACCTCCGGCACCACGGGCAATCCCAAGGGTGTGCTTTACTCCCACCGCTCGAACTTCCTGCACACCCTGGTGAGCATGGGGGTGGATGTGCTGGGACTGTCGGCCAAGGACACCATCCTGCCGGTCGTGCCGATGTTCCACGCCAACGCCTGGGGCGTGGCCTATTCCGCACCGGCGGCGGGCGCCAGGCTGGTGATGCCGGGCGCGAAGCTTGACGGCGCCTCGGTCCATGAGTTGCTGGAGAGCGAGGCGGTGACCTTCTCCGCGGCCGTGCCCACGGTCTGGCAGATGCTGCTCACCCATCTGCGGGAGACGGGCGGCAAGATCACCACCCTGAAGCGCGTGGTGATCGGCGGCTCGGCGGTGCCGGAGGCCCTGGTCCGGGCTTTCCGCGACGAATACGGGGTGGAGGTCACCCACGCCTGGGGCATGACCGAGACCTCGCCCATGGGCACCCAGGCCACGCCCAACGCCGCCATCGCCGCCATGGACGAGGAGGAACAGCTCCGCTACCGGCTGAAGCAGGGCCGCCCGCCGCTGTGCATCGACCTGCGTCTCACCGACGACGCCGACCGCGACCTGCCGCATGACGCGACCACCTTCGGCCGCCTGAAGGTGAAGGGCCCGTTCGTCTCTGGCGCCTACTTCAAGGGCGAGGGTGGAAACATCCTCGACGACCAGGGGTTCTTCGACACCGGCGACGTGGCCACCCTGGACGAGCACGGCTTCGTGCAGATCACCGACCGGGCCAAGGACGTCATCAAGTCGGGCGGCGAGTGGATCTCCTCCATCGAGATCGAGAACCTCGCCATGGGCCACCCCAAGGCCACTCTCTGCGCGGTGATCGGCGCCGCCCACCCCAAGTGGGACGAGCGCCCGGTGTTGCTCGTCAAGCTGAAGGAGGGCGAGACCGCTGAGCCCGAGGAGTTCCTGAAGTTCCTGGAGGGCAAGATCGCCAAGTGGTGGATGCCCGACGACGTGGTCTTCGTGGACGACATCCCGCTGGGCGCCAC
>CANJKG010000278.1 GCA_947474775.1 Caulobacteraceae bacterium
ACCTGCCCACGGGTCCCGAACTTCCGCCTCTGGGGCGGCAACAGCTACCGGCCATGAGCACCCTGGTCACCCTAGGCGCGGGCAAGTTCGCGCCCAAGGAGGTTTCCGTGGGAAGCCGCCTGCCTTACGAGGGCCACCTCGACGAGGTGACGCTAAGGACTCGTGACGGCCTCCTGGTCCAGACCCTGCACCTGGCCGGATTCCCGTTCGAGACCGCCCCGGACGACGAACTGAACTATCGAAACTCGATCCGAGAGACCGTGCTTCGGGGCGCGGCGTCCTCGCAGCTCGCGCTCTACCACCATGTGGTCCGCCGGCGCGTGACCCCGGCCTTCCCAGCGCCGCCGGAAGAGCCGTTCTGCCGGGCGCTGGACGAAAAGTGGCGCGCGGCCCTGGCCAGCCGCCAGCTGTTCGTCAACGACATCTTCCTGACCCTCGTCTGGCGGCCGCTGCAGGGTCGCGCCGGGTTCATCGAGCGGCTGGCCAAGGGCGGCCGCCAGAGCAAGGCTGACCTGGACCGCGAGCTGCGACGTCTCTCCGCCACGCGGGAGGCGTTCCAGGCGGCGCTGGCGCCCTACGGCGCCCGTACCCTGGGCATCTACACAGGCGCCGGAGGCGCGCACCGCTCAGAGCCGGCTGAATTCCTCTCGCTCATCCTCGACGGCGAGCTTCGGCGCGTCCTCGCACCGACGGGCGACTTCGGCGAGGCGATCGGTGCGCGGCGCCTGACGTTTGGCCTAGACGCCATGGAGTTCGGTCCCTCGGGAAATTCGCCTGCGACCTTCGGTGCGATGGTGTCCCTCAAGGACTACCCCTCGCGAACCGCACCGGGCATCCTGGACGGCGTGTTGCGCCTGCCGATGGAGCTGGTGCTCACCGAGAGCTTCGCCTTCGTGGACCGGCAGGCGGCGCTGGACCGCATGGGGCTGGCTCTGCGTCGGCTGAAGGCGGCGGAGGACGACGCCTACTCGCTGCGCGCCGAGCTCGCCCAGGCCCGCGACGACGTGGGGGCCGGTCGCGCGGCCTATGGCGAACATCACCTGACCATCCTGGCCAGGGCCGAAACCCTCGACCAGCTCGACGCAAATGTGGCGGACGTTCAGTCGGCCCTGACCGAGGCCGGCGCCATCTCTGTGCGCGAGGAGGTGGGGCTGGAACCGGCCTTCTGGGCGCAATTCCCGGGCAACCTGAAGTTCATCGCCAGGCGGGCCTTGATCTCCGCCGCCAACCTTGCGGGCCTAGCCAGCTTCCACAACCACCCGACCGGCCAGGCGGAGGGCAACCACTGGGGCCCCGCCGTCGCCGTCCTGGAGACCACCGCCTTCGGCCCCTACAACTTCAACTTCCACGCCGCGGACCTTGGCAACTTCACCGTCATCGGGCCGTCCGGCTCCGGCAAGACCGTGCTGCTCACCTTCCTGCTGGCTCAGGCCGAACGGCTGAAGCCACGCATCGCCTATTTCGACAAGGATCGCGGCGCCGAGCCCTTCATCCGCGCCATCGGCGGACGGTACGACGTCATCAGCCCGGGCGAGCCCACGGGATTCAATCCGCTGGCCCTGCCCGACACGCCCGGCAACCGCGCCTTCCTGGCGGAATGGGTAGGCCAGCTACTGACCGCCGAGGGCGGCGTCCTGGACAGCGAGGACCGGGCCATGGTGGCCGACGCCATCGACGCCAACTTCGCCCAGCCGCCGGGACACCGGCGCTTGCGCTACTTGCGCGAGCTGTTCCGCGGCTCCCGGCGGCCCACCTCGGGCGATCTGTCGGCCCGGCTCTCGGCATGGTGCGAAGGTGGGGACCATGCCTGGCTGTTCGACAACGCCGCCGACCAGCTCGACGTGGAGACCCGCATCCTGGGTTTCGACATGACGAAGATCCTGGACGCCCCCATCGTCCGCACGCCGGCCATGATGTATCTGTTCCATCGTCTGGAGCAGCGTCTGGACGGCAGCCCGGCCATACTGGTGGTCGACGAGGGGTGGAAGGCGCTGGACGATCCGGTGTTCGTTCGTCGGATCAAGGACTGGGAGAAGACCATTCGCAAGCGCAATGGCCTGGTGGGTTTCTGCACCCAGTCCGCCGCCGACGCGCTGGATTCCCGCATCGCCTCGGCGATCATCGAACAGGCCGCGACGCAGATCTTCTTCCCCAATTCCCGGGCCAAGGCGGCCGACTATGTGGACGGCTTCGGGCTTTCCGAGCACGAGTTCGAGCTGGTCCGGACCCTGCCCGACACCTCCCGCTGCTTCCTGATCAAGCGCGGCGACCACAGCGTGGTGGCCAGGCTCGACCTCTCCGGCCTCACCGGGGAACTCGCCGTGCTGGCGGGAACCGAAAGGGCTGTCCGCCGGCTGGACGCGCTCCGGCGCGAGGTGGGCGACGAGCCGCAGGCCTGGCTGTCGCCGTTCATGCAGGGCCGGAGCGCCGCATGAGCGACCCCTGCCAGGCCTTCGTCGACGACGGCGTCATCACCGGCGTGCTGGGCGCCGTCGAATGCCAGACCCGCGTCTACGCTCAGATGGGCTATTCGGCCCTCACCACCGGCAACGGTACGTTCCAGGCGGCGCTCACGGCGCTGCTCACGCTCTATGTCGCCCTCATCGGATACCGCCTGCTGTTCGCCCAGGGCGACGTCCGTCTCTCGGACGCGCCCGGCATCGCCTTGAAGATTGGCGTGATCCTGGCGCTGGTCACCAGCTGGTCGACCTTCCAGACCCTGGTGTTCGACGTCGCCCAGCGGGCGCCTAAGGAAATCGCCGCCGTGGTCGCCGCGCCGTTCCAGGAGGCGCCGGGATCGCTGGCCGCTTCGCCCGTGGCGGGGCTGCAGATCGCCTACGACCAGCTGGTCAACACCGGCGTCGCCTTCGGCAAGGCGGCGGGCCCGGAGGCGCGCCCCATGTCCAGTCCGCAGGCGTCGGCGGCCCAGGCGCTGTCCGCCGCCGCCGGCGGCCTGTTCGTGATGAGCGCCGGCGTAATCTCTGCCGCGACCCTGGCCATCGGCGTCCTGACCGCGATCGGCCCGGTGTTCATCGCGATGTTCCTGATCCCGGTCACCCGCGGCCTGTTCACCGGCTGGCTGCGCGCCCTCACCGCCGCGGCGCTGACCCCGCTGGTCGGCTGGCTGCTGATCGTGCTTATGCTGCACGTCCTGGAGCCCTGGCTTGTCGCCCTCGCCCAGCAGCGCGCC
>CANJKG010000279.1 GCA_947474775.1 Caulobacteraceae bacterium
GCCAAGCAGAAGCTGAAGGGCTACTACGGCAACCTCACCGAGAAGCAGTTCCGCCGGACCTACGACGAGGCGTCGCGCCGCAAGGGCAACACCTCCGAGAACCTGATCGGCCTGCTGGAGAGCCGCCTGGACGCGGTGGTCTACCGTTCCAAGTTCGTGCCGACCCCCTTCGCGGCGCGCCAGTTCGTCAACCACGGCCACGTGCAGGTCAACGGCAAGCGCGTGAACATCGCCTCCTACCGGGTGAAGCCCGGTGACGTGGTGTCGGTGCGCGAGCGTTCGCGCAACATGGCCCTGGTGCTGGAAGCCATCCAGTCGCCCGAGCGCGACACCCCGGACTACATCGAGGTCGACACCAAGGGCCTGTCGGTGAAGTTCATCCGCGCCCCGGATCTCGCCGAAGTGCCCTATCCGGTGAAGATGGAACCCAACCTCGTGGTCGAGTTCTACGCGTCCTAAGACGCCGGACCGGACCAGGAATTCAGGGCCGCGGATCGCTCCGCGGCCCTTTTTCTTTGCGCCAGCCTCCACCTCGTCATCCTCGGGACAAGCCCGAGGATGACGGATTATGGTTCGGGCATGGACCGTCGCCGCCTGATCCTGGCCTTCGCCGCCTGCGCCCTCGCGGGGTGCGCCACGCCGGGACCGGCGGTGGTGGCGCCCGGCGCGGGGCCGGCCGAGCTCGAGGCCATCTACGCCGTGACAGCCACCCGCGAGGCCCTGACCGTGCGGGTCTCGTCCAACGGCTGCACCAAGCGCGAGGACTTCGCCTTTTTCGTGGAGCGCAAGGCGGGGGCGACCACGGTGGCCTTCGCCCGCAAGCGGCTCGATCCCTGCCGGTCCTTCGCCGCCGGCCACGCCGATCTGGTCTTCACCCTGCAGGAACTGGGCGTGGCGCCGAACCTGCCGGTCTTCGTTATGAACCCGTTCGCGGGGCTGTAGGGCGGCGCGCCGGATCGGGCTGTGGACCGGCTGGATTGCAGATTGCAGTGACCGTGGACTGTCCCCGTGATCCTGACGACCTGGTCCGTCAGATCAAGCCGGCGCGGCGCAGCAGTTGCAGGCGAGACCGGCTGACAGGGACGCGGATCCCGTTGGACAGGCTGAGGACAGCACCGCGGCCAACCCGTTCCACCCGGGTGATCGCATCGCGAGCCACCCACCAGGAACGATGCACCCGCCACCCCTCCAGCGGCGACAGCTCCGAGATGGCGGACTGCAGCCCGGTCCAGATCAGCGGCGCCCCGATGTCGGTGTGGACGCGAAGAGCATGCCCCTGGGATTCGATCGCCAGGATCGGCTGGTTCCTGAACTGGAAGGGCAGGCGTTCCAGGAGCGCGGGCGCGGGCGCCTCTGCTTGTGGCTCTGACGGCCGGCGGAACCCGTGGGCCAGGGACTGGAATATCAGGCGCCCGAACAGGAGCGGACCGAGCAGCAGGACGAGCCAGTAGCCGAAGCGGACAGAGAAACCGTGCTTGAGGCCGAAGGCACGGACCGTGGCGAGAAACAGGGCGAGCGCCGACGCCAGCGCAAGGTCGATGGCCCAGCGGCTCAGCCGGTCGCCGGCCGCTTCGTGAAAAAAACTGGCCCGCTGGTGCATTACTTCACACTGGACATCGGGTGGGGTCTTGCCAAGCCGTGGCGCCATGTGGACGTCAGAGTGCATGGTGACGCCATCGTCCATGCCATTCAGCCTCCGCCTGACCGCCGCCCCGGCGTGCGCCGCTGTACCCGAAATCCTGGTCTTCGCCATGACGGCGCTTCACGACCTGGACGACAATGGTCGCGCATGGACCGCCCTCTTGGGTATTCCCGTAGGATCCGATGTCTCCTCGAACGGCGCGACGGCGGCGGCCTTCGACGCGCCAAGCACGGCCGCTCGACAAGTCCTGGGGCTTCAGCAATGGATCGATTCCACATCCTGAACATCGTCGCCCACGTGGTGGCCGGAACCACCGCGCTGGCGATCGGCCTGATGATGATGGGGAAGGCGAAGGGGACGCCCGCCCATCGCCGATGGGGTGCGATCTTCTGCGGCGTCTTCGGCGTCGTGGTGGCCACGGCCATCATCGGCTTCCTGTTTTTCCGCACCGACATCGGCCTGGGATCCGTGACAGCGCTTGTGGCGTACCTGCTCCTGTCAGGTAGGAGGGCCCTCGTGCTGCGCGGCCGGCGGCCGGACGTGTTCGACATTGCGCTGTCGGCTACGGCCCTGGTGGTCGGCGCGGGTCTGATCGTCGTCGTCGCTCGCGGCTCCGGGGTGATGTGGAAGCCCGCAGTGGTGGGGCCGATCGCCGGTGCGCTCGTCTTCTGGGGCGCGATAGATATGGCGCGGCTCGTGACGCCCTCTGGCTGGTCCGCGCGCATCTGGCGGCTTGAGCACGCCGTGAAGCTCATGAGCGCAGTCGGCGGCCTGGCCTCCGCAGGGGCCGGAACCCTCTTCCCGGACGCAAAGCCCTGGTCGCAGGTCGGCCCCAGCATCGGGTTCAGCCTTTGGATCGTGGTCTACCTGGCGGTCTATGGCAGGCGGCACTTGCGACCGAGGCCAGCACCCTGACGGCTCTTGAATAGAGCCCCGATCCGATGAATGTCGGCGTTGTGTGGGGGGAAAGCCGGGACCTTTTCCAGATATTGCATCAGAAGCAGCTGCTGGTTCTGCGGGGAATGATCGCTGCAGGCCTAACGACGGCCGCCGCCCTTTCCTTGGCCCTGGCGCGTCCGCCGAGATCATGGCTCCCAGCCCCGGGCCTCGAGGCGAGCCTGAGCCATGTCTCGACCTGGTGCATGCTGCCGCTCATCTGCCTGGCCTTGATGATCGCCGTCATGGCCCGCGCGCGCTTCCTATCGGCGGACGACATCGACGCGGGCTCCGATCTCGAGCGCGGCAAGAAGACTTGCGGGTACCAGAGCATTCTACAGAACACCCTGGAGCAGACGGTATTGTCGACGGCAACATATATTATATGGTCCGTCTCCATGCCTACCGCGATGCAAGTCGTGCCCGCGAGCGCTGCAGTGTTGTTCGTGGCAGGTCGAGTCTTTTTCTTCTGTGGCTATAATCGCGGCGCGCCGGCTCGCGCTTTCGGGTTCGGCCTGACATTCTATCCGACGGTCGCCATGATGGCGGGGATTTTTGGACGGATGGCGGCGGCGGCGTCGCAATAAGAGGGCACGGCGGGAGAGCGCA
>CANJKG010000280.1 GCA_947474775.1 Caulobacteraceae bacterium
GAGAACGGCGCTCCCCGCTGATCGGCGCGGATAGCCGGGATTCCGCGACGGGCGGCCGGACCTCCGGCCGCCCTTTCGCGCGTCTAGGAGGCTCTGTGATGCGGTTCGAGAGTGCAGGAATAGGCGTCGTGGCGATCGCGCTGGTGCTTTCCGGTTGCGCCAGCGGCGGCGGCATGATGGTGCGCAAGCCGGCGGTCTGCGCCGACCAGACCGTGCAGGTCTATTTCGACCCCGATTCCGCCGAGGTGACGCGCGAGAGCCGCGCCGTGCTGCGTCAGGCCGCCGCGGCGGCGAAGGGTTGCGAGGTGCGCAAGGTCTCGGTGCTGGGACTGGCCGATGCGGCGGGCACGCCTGAGGCCAACATGGCGCTCTCGGAGAAGCGCGCCCAGTCGGTGAGCGCCGCGCTCCAGGCCGCCGGCCTGCCGCCGGGCGAGTTCGAGCTGGCCGCCCAGGGACAGGCAGGCTCGGTGACGGCGACCGGGCAAGCCGCGCCGCTGCGGCGGCGGGCGGACATCACCTTGAACCTGGCCATGCCGGACTAGGGCCGGTCTTCAGCTCGCGAGGTAGGGTGACGGGCCGGTCACCGCGGCGCGCCACATGGTGCGCCGGGTGGCGCTGTCGACGCCTGCCGGCAGGGGCGGCGCGCGGTGGAGGGTGGCGCGTCCATCCCAACTTGCGACCGTTCCAATCTCGTAGTCCACGCTCATGCAGTACTCCGGTCTTGTGGCATGCTCTTGCAGCTCGGCGAGCAGATCGGCGGCTTCGTCGTCTGGCATGCCCTCGATCGCCTGGAGCGTGCCGACGACACCGTAAAGCGCCTTTCGCCCCGTCCAGGGCTGCGGCCAGGCGACGGGATGGCGGGCGTGTTTTTCCTGGCGGCCGCGCATGGCCTCCAGCTTTTCCGGCGTCGCGTCGCGCATCTCCAGTTCGACCTTGCGCTTATCCCAGGCGTTACGGTGACGGTGGATTCCGACCAGGTTCTCGAGCCGCTTCTTCATGGCCTCATCGAGACCGTCATAGGCGAGCCGCATATCCGCGACGGTTGTTGAGCCCCCCTGGGCCATCATTTCCAGGCAGTAGACCGAAGTGGCCGATCCGACCTCATCCTCGAAGGCCAGATCCGCATGCCAATGGTCCGCATTGTTCGCGCTCAGAAGGGAGCGCAAGGCGGGATCGTTGGTCAGAAGATCGAGCGTCGGGTGGCCGTCCAGATGCCGGCCGCTCCCGTAGGACTGGGGGTTGTGGGGCTTGCCGAAACAGGCGCCGTAGCGGGCGAACTGTTCCGGGGTCAGCGACTGCCCGCGGATGACCATCAGGGCGTTTTCATGGAACGCCACCATCAGCCGCCGTATCTGCTCGGGGAGGAGGGGGACCGAGAGGTCCACACCGATGACCTCCACGCCAAACGGGCCTTGAAGAGGTCGGAATTCCATCATGGCCATCTTCCTCGCTGCGCCCGGCCGCGCGCCCAGAGCGCGTTCGACCTATCACGGCCCCCGCCGAGGGCTGGATATCCCGCTTTCGCCGGGACACTAGACGCCGCGCAGCAGACCGACCAATGCGGATGTGGCCGCACTCATGCCACCAAGACAGACGCTTAACTTGTTCCAGGCGACATTTCACGGACCGCGGAACTTTTCCCGAGGGGCCCGGGTTGGTGGCACGTTCAGAGCCCGCGACATCGCGGGCTGGCAGTGGGTAAATCATTATGACATTCAAGCGGGCGCTTCTCGGGAGCGTGATTGCCGTTACGGTGGGCGCCTCGGGCGCACAGGCGGCCGCGATCGTCGGCCTGTACAATACCGGTACGGATGCGAGCAACCTGGCCCTGGCCGCCGACTTCGGGGCGGTAGACATGCACTATCAGATCGTGTCGTCGACCTCGGGCGCGGAGTATGCCGGGGACCAGGCGGTCACCTATTACAACGGGGCCTACGCCGCCAACGACGCCGACTCCAAGTGGGTATCCCTGAGCAGCACCGGTAACCCTGGCGGCAACACCACGGTCTATCGTCTCACCTTTGACCTGAGCGGCCTGGATGCGCTCAGCGCGCAGATCATCAGCGTCGGGCCGTCGCTCGACGCCCTGGGCGGCGCGGCGCAGACCGCCGTGGACGCCGGCGAGACGTCCGTGGTGGTCAGGCTGGTCGCCGCCTTTGATGTGGTCGACGACGTCCTCGACCACGTACCGGGCAATGGCGGCGGAGAGCCTCAGCAGCAGCAGCACATCGTCGCCCCAACGGGGATAGAGATCGCCCCCGCCGCCACCCCGTTGGCGCCGGCCGATTTCAGCTGGAGTCCGCCAGACATCCGGACTCTCGCCTCGCGTCCCCCCGAACGCCTGGACCGCCCCCCTCGCGTCTGATCGTCAAGCCACAAGCTTCAATGATCGACAATTTGCGAGGATTCCATGGGAACGAAGTTTCCTTGGGGAAGCGCGACAGTGCGCGGCCCCTACCCATCTCATATCTCCTGCGACCTTGGTTGGGCGGCCGTCCTCAGGACACCGGACCCGGAGGCCTTCGCCAGGATGTGCAAGGTGCTGTCGAACCAGGGCCGCCTGATGCTGTTCAAGCGCATAGCGGCGTTCGGCAGCGACGGCGTCGACGCCGCTGAGATCGGCAGGCTCAGGGACGTCAGGGTCCTGATCGAGGTCGGCCTGGTCGAGGTCGAGTCCGTTGGACAGACCACCTGGTGTCGGGCGCGGCGGGGTGCGTTCGTGCGCTGTCTCACCCAAATGATGGGGTACGACCCGGGGGTGCACTAGATCCTGATCGGTTCAGATGGAACCATCTGAACCGTGAGTCAGGCTCTACACCTCTGATTGTCGAGCCTCGCTGTGCAACGGCGCGGAGCTAGGTATCCAGCGAGTATCCAGCCGCGCGGACGGTGCGGATGGGGTCGCCGCGCTCGTGGGCGCCCAGGGCCTTGCGCAGGCGGCCAACGTGGACGTCGACCGTGCGGGCCTCGACATAGACGTCGGAGCCCCATACCGCGTCCAGCAACTGCTCGCGGGAGAACACCCGGCCCGGGTGCTGCATCAGGTAGTCCAGCAGGCGGAACTCGGTGGGGCCCAGGTGAATCTCGTGGTCGGCGCGGCGACATCGTCATCGACCGTGTGGCCCACCGGGTTCGCCGCGCCGACCACGAGATTCACCTGGGCCCCACCGAGTTCCGCCTGCTGGAC
>CANJKG010000281.1 GCA_947474775.1 Caulobacteraceae bacterium
AAAAGGACATGGCGCTCGGCCCCTGGACCTACGACGAGCTGGCCGAACGCCTGCAGCGCGACGTCCTCCTGGGCGAGGAACGCTGGTGGAAAGACGGGGAATTCTAGTCTTCTAAGGGAACGGCCATGCGGATCGGACTGAGCTACGACTTCGCCAATCCCGCACCCTGGCGGCGCGACGAAGCCGAGTTCCTCAACAATGAGATCGACCAGATCGTCTGGGCCGACAGCCTGGGGATAGACGGCGCCTGGATCACCGAGCACCACTTCGTCGACAGCTACCTTTGCGCCCCGCTGGCCATCCTGGCCGCCCTCGCCACCCGCACGAAGCGCATCCGACTGGGCACCTCCATCACCGTGACGCCCCTCTACCACCCGGTGCGCCTGGCCGAGGACCTGGCGGTCATCGACGTCCTCTCCCGTGGCCGCCTCGAGTGGGGCGCGGGCATCGGCTGGTCGGTGGAGGAGTTCAAGGTGTTCGGCGTCGATCCGTCCAAGCGGGTCGGCCGCACCCGCGAGATCATCGAGATCGTGAAGCGCGCCTGGACCGAGGAGGCCTTCTCCTTCCACGGCCAGCACTTCGACTTCGCGTCGGTCCGCGTGGTCCCCAAGCCGGTCCAGAAACCCCATCCGCCGATCCTGGCGGGCGCCACCAGCCTCGCCGCCGCCCAGCGGGTCGGCCGCTGGGGCCTGCCCATGCAGTGGATCAACCGCGAGATGGGCGAGGCCTATCTGGAGGCCTACGCCGCCGCCGGCCATCCGATCGAGCAGGCCGCCATTGACGGCCACATCAACCTGTTCGCCTGCGACGATCCCGAGGCGCTGTGGCCCCAGGTTCGCGACCACTACCTGTGGCAGTCCAACCGCAACCGCGGCCACCTACGGGCCACCGCCGGCGGCGGCCAGGAGACGCGGCCCCACGACACCCTGGCCGACCTCGACCGCGCCCGGGAGAAGGGCTCGCTGATCTTCGGCACGCCCGATCAGGTGGTCGAGGCCGTCAAGCGCCTCAGCACCGGCCTGCCGGTCAAGGGCATCGTCTGCCACAACCGCGTCTGCGGCATGCCCGACGAGATCAGCAACCGCCACGTGGAGCTCATGGCCTGCGTCGTGGGTCCCGCGTTGCGCGATCTCTGAGGGTTAGAGCGATCCACCCGCCGTCGAGGGCGCAGGCGCCGCCGACGACACCCGGCCGGGCGTCGCGGAAGGCGCCGGCTTGGCGACGTCCTGCTCCATGGCCGCCAAGCTGTCGTTGATCCGCTTGATCTCATCGGGTGTCGGCTGCCGGCGCGAGGGCCGCAGGGTTCCGGTCACCCGCGTCCGCTCCCCACCCACGGCCGTCGGATCGGCGATGGTATAGGTGCGGACCTCGCCGGCCACCGCCAGGATGACCTTTCGCTCCCCGCCAAGCCCCTCGTCCTCCGGCGAGAACAATCCGTCGCGGCTGCCGCCCTGGGTGCGAACATCCAGCCCGGTGAGGATCGCCGACGTCAGATAGGCCTCGCGACCCTCATAGCGTCCGGTGAACGCCGGCGGCTCCCCCCACGGGCCCGTCCAGCGGTAGAATATGTGCGCCCCCACCTTGGTCATCTTCACAAGCGTCGGCGCCCAGTAAGGCGCCACATAGCTGGCGTGGTAGTGGGTGGCCGATCCCACCTGCCTGTCCACGTACCCTGCCAGCGCCCGCCTGGCGACGGCCTGGGCCCTGGCCCACAGCCCCGGCTCCGGCGCCCAGCGAAGCGAGCCATCGCAGGTGAAGGTGAACTGGCAGCCCGTCGCCCGGGCCGAGCCCTGGTAGACCACGCCGCAGATGGATTTCGGATAGGCCGGGTGGCGCATCCGATTCAGCACCACCTGGGCCACGGCCTCCTGGCCCTTCAACGGCTCGCGGGCGGCCTCGTAATAGACCGCCTGGCTCAGGCAGCGCAGGGCGCGCGCCTTGTCATCGGCCTCGGTGGCCAGCACGAAGGGCCGCATCGGGCGGATCGGCAGCTTGGCGAACGGCCGCAGGTCGTTGAGCTCCTCGGCGGATTCCCCGTCCGTGGTCCCGAAGCCCAGGTCAGGGGTCTCGCGGATGTCGAGGCTGCCCCACCCTTCCGGCCGGCCCCACAGGTCGGCGCGGCGCAGATAGGGGTCGTTGCGCTGGGCCAGGCTGAGCATGGCCGGGTCCATGTCCCTGGACACCCGCATGAGGCCGTTGGACAGGCCATTCTTCGCCACCGACTGCCGCATGGCGGCCGGCGCGTCCCCCTCCGGCTTCGGTGCGCACGCGCTCGCCGCGACCATCACGAACAGCCCCGCCGCGAAAGCGGTGATGCGGCGCTTGCGGGCGCGTCTATGCGGGGGCTCGATCAGGATGCGCGATCTCGATTTTGGCTGGGGAAGCGCCAGCTTCCCTCAAAACGGCGGCGAACATGGGACCGCAACCCGACCAAATGATGAAGACGGCGGACTTTTCAAGACGTCTCGCCTCTGAGTAGAGGGGCCGCTCGCCCCTTGGGTTCCGATTTTTCACGTTTCGGCCTTGCAAGCGGCCTGCGCAGGCATATATCGTAGCCATCCTTTTGCTCAATCCGAGCATAAGGATGGCGCGCCAAAGGTTCGTCCGGAGGCGTCTTTTTAGACCCAACTAATGCTCAAAATGAGCAAAATGGAGGCTTTCGTGGCCGCAGACGGGTTCCAGCCCATCTTCACCGCCGAGGTCGATCGGACCACCCGCCCCGCGTGGGAGAAGGTGAAGCACCACGTCACCCCCATGGAATGGCGCCTCCAGGCCCCGCTGATCGCCGAGATCAACCGGCTGAAGAAGGCCAAGGACGCCGTCATCCTGGCGCACAACTACATGACGCCCGAGATTTTCCACGGTGTCGGCGACTTCGTCGGCGATAGCCTGGCGCTGGCCAAGGAGGCCGCGCGCTCCGACGCCAGGGTGATCGTCCAGGCCGGCGTCCACTTCATGGCCGAGACCTCCAAGATCCTCAGCCCCGACAAGACGGTCCTGATCCCGGACCTGCTGGCCGGCTGCTCGCTTGCCGCCTCGATCACCGGGGCCGACGTGCGCCTGATCAAGCAGCGCTATCCCGGCGTGCCGGTGGTCACCTATGTCAACACCACCGCCGAGGTGAAGGCCGAGGTGGACATCTGCTGCACCTCCTCCAACGCCCTGCGGGTGGTGGAGAGCCT
>CANJKG010000282.1 GCA_947474775.1 Caulobacteraceae bacterium
GAACACGCACCGCACTGAGCAAGACCGCAACCAAACCGCGGGCCGTGCAGATGCAGCTCATTGTGCAGGACATAAAGAAGCGGTGTGTCCTGAGTTGCCGTCACCGAGTGCGACACCCCATTCACCTTGATCCGCAACGTACTCGCCATCTATTCCCTCCTCATTCTGATGAGGCAAAGCCCTTGTGGGTCCGGGCGGGGAACTCGTCGCAAGACAAGTCCCAGGCCAGGCACAAGGGCAGCTCTGAAAACGCAAGGCGGTACCACCTTGCCACCGAGCGTTATACGCCTTGTAACGCCGCTGCGCAAGCACCTCATTAGTACGGCCATGACTAGTTATCTGGCGCTTCATTCCCTATGAAAAGAACGGAGGGGCCCCTTGCGGGGCCCCTCCGGGTACAGCACACGCGAGTTCGCGTGTTACATGCCTGCGAGCTTCAGTGCTGCCCGGACACGTGCCGGGGTCATCGGGGCCTCACGGAGACGGACACCCGTTGCATCGAAGAACGCGTTACCGATCGCTGCAGCGACCGGCGCAAGTGCCGGCTCACCGGAACCACCGGCGTAGATCCCGTCACGCTCAACAACCCCGTTCGCCGTCGACTGCCCGTTCGAACCGAGCGTTGCCGTCTGGACATCCGGGATGTCGTAGCGCTGAAGGACGAACATGTTCACCTTCGGGTGATCCTTGAACCGCAACATCGGGTAGGTGACCCAGTCAAGACCGGTCACGTACTTCGTGTCGAAGTTCAGGCCCTCAACAAGCGCCCGGCTGACGCCCTGCGTCACAGCACCAATCGAGTTGTTGATGCCACCGTCGAGGTACATCGAGATGCCGTTGTCCTGCGAAACCCACACTTCCTTCGCGAGGATCTTGCCGGTCTTGATGTTGAGCTCGATGTCGACGACCGCAGCAGCCTGGGTACCAGCGAACACGCCGAGCGCAATGCCACGACCCTTCCGGACGTTCCCCGTCTGGGCCACCGAGTTGGCGACCTTGGCCTGCCACTTCGACTTCGCCATCACGTCGACCAGTGCCGCCTTCCAGCGGTTGTAGGTCAGCGTCGTAAGGCCGAGCGCGAGTTCACGCTCGTGCGTCGCGATGTTCTTGAGACGGAACGCAGCCGGATCCATCTTGGCGGCGTACGCGAGCTCGTCGATCATCTGCTCGTAACCCCAGGCCGAATGCAGGGCCTGCGGGGCGCGGAGCGCAGCGGTCTTGAAGTAGTTCTTCGCGAGCGGCAGCGTCTTGGTGACGACGCGGCGGTTCGGAATGGCGTACTGCGTACCGCTGTTGTTCGAGTCACCGTTGGCGGTCGTCGAAATGACGATCGTCTCGGCACCCGACATGTGGCTGGCCGGAATGGTCGAGAAGCCCGGGATACCGAACTGCGTGTACTCGGTACCCGTGATGTTCCCGGCCGCGTCGGCTGCACCGCGGATGTCCATGAGCTCGGCCGGACCGTAGTTGTCCCAACCATGCTCGTCCCAACGCATCATCTGCATGCGCACCGGCTTGCCGGCGATCTGCGACATGATTGCTGCCGCATACACCGTGTCGCCCTGCGGGTTGGTGCCGAACACCGAGCCACCTTCCACGTACGTGACGCGGATCTGGCTCATCGGCATGCCGAGGACGGTCTGCAGGCCCGTGCGGACGCTGTAGATGTTCTGGTGGTTCGTGAAGATGCGGGCACCGTTGGCGGTGACGTCTGCAACTGCACACGTCGGGCCAATCGGGTGATGGCCGTGGTACGGCATCGCGTAGGTCTGTGAGACCTTGAACGCTGCCGACGCGAAGGCCGTATCGAAGTTACCCGTGTTCACGTTGTACTTCGCAGGAGCAAGACCGGCCGTATCGTGCGCCCGCATCTGCTTCCAGAGGTTGCCCGCCGACGAGATGGTCGGCGGCTCTGCGAACGTCACCTTCAGCGACGAAGCAGCCTGGATCGCGTCGTACTCCTTCGGAGCAACAACACCCAGGAAGTTCGCCTTGCGGATGACCTGCGCGCCCGGAATGTGCGCGATCGAGCTCGCGTCAACCGAGACGATGTCGTACGTCCAGCCGTAGGCGGCCTGACCCTTCGGGCGAACAACGCGGCCGTGGAGCATGCCCGGCACCTTGACGTTGTGCACGTAGGTGTAGGAGCCGTTGACCTTCGACGGAAGGTCGAGGCGCTTCGGGCTCGTACCGACGATCGTGTACTTCGAGACCGGCTTGGTCAGACCCGGGAACGCCGGGGCGAGACCTGCACCAGGCGCCGGCGGAACAGCCGTCGTCGGGGTGAGGTTGTACGCCTTGTCGACCGTGACGTTGAACAGCTTGTCGCCGATCAGGGCGCCGTAGGTGACCGACTTGCCGTTCGGGGCCGTCACAACACCAGCCTTGACGGTGAGCGTCGACGCGTCAGCACCGAGGCTTGCAGCAGCAAGCGTCCTCAGCGCAGCAGCACCAGCAGCGGCAGCAGCACGAGTCTGCTTACCACCGGTCTTCATGCCGTTCGAGCCGGAGGTCGAGCCCTGGTTCGGGGTGACAGCCGTGTCGTTGGTGATGGCGCGCATCTGCGACATATCCATCGACAGCTCTTCAGCGGCGAGCATGAGCAGACCGGTACCGGTGCCCTGACCGAGCTCAACCTTGCCGAGCTTCACCGAAGCGGTGTTATCGGCGTGGATGATCAGCCATGCATCGATGCCGTCCTGCTGGAACGGGCCAGGAGAGGCATACGGCGAGACATCCGCCGACGTCGCCGCAGCGGTACCCGCACCGGCCACACCCATCGTCACAACAAGAGCACCAGTGCCCTTAAGGAACGACTTGCGGCCGAACTCCTTCGAAGTGACTTCGTTCAAAAGATCAGCCATGACTAAGCACCAGCCTTCCGCATCGCAGCGGCCGCCTGCTGAATCGCGGTAAGGATCCGCGGGTACGTACCGCAGCGGCACAAATGACCATTCATCGCCGTCCGAATCTCATCCTCAGACGGATTCTTATTGCTCGAAAGCAGGTCAGCAGCCTGAATCATCATGCCGTTCTGGCAGTACCCACAATGCGGCACCTGAACGTCGATCCACGCCTGCTGAATCGGATGCAGAGAAACCTTGCTCTGACCCGACGTCGAAGCCCAAGAAGTCGGAAGACCCTCAAGCGTCGTAATGTTCTTGCCCGCAACAGCA
>CANJKG010000283.1 GCA_947474775.1 Caulobacteraceae bacterium
GCCGCGCTTACCGGTCGCCGGGCGCTCGCTCAAGGGAAGAAGGCTGTCCATCGTCGGTGTCCTGCTGGAAGGAGGCGACGGACGGAGCTGGAAAATACACGGGCCCCGTCCGCTGTGGCGGGGCTCGGAGAGGGTTCGCTCAGGCCAAGCGCGCCCAGTCCGATCCCGCGCGGGTCGGATGGTGGTGGCCGTGATGATGCGAAAACGCGCTCATGGGGCGGGGCGTATAGAGCAGGAATGTGAAGAAAACCACCCGCTATGAGGTGAGCTTCCCGATCAGCGCCGCCGTGGAGGGATCGTGCGCGCCCGCCGCGCCGCCCTCCAGTTCGGCCAGGACGCGGACGGCGAGCGTCTTGCCCAGTTCCACGCCCCACTGGTCGAAGCTGTTGATCCCCCAGATCACGCCCTCCACGAAGGTCTTGTGCTCGTAGAGGGCGATGAGCGCGCCCAGCGTCTGCGGGTCCAGGCGGTCCAGCAGGATGAAGCAGGTGGGCCGGTCGCCTGGGAAGGTGCGCTGCGGAGCCAGCTCGGCGATGCGGGCGGCGGGAAGGCCCTGGCCTTCCAGCTCGGCGCGGACCTCGGCCTCCGGTCGGCCGACCATCAGGGCCTCGGCCTGGGCGACGGCGTTGGCCAGCAGCTTCCGCTGGGCGGCGGGGTCGCCCTCACGGGCCTGGCGGACGGCGACGATGTCCACGGGGATCACGTCCGTCCCCTGGTGCAGCAGCTGGAAGAAGGCGTGCTGGCCGTTGGTGCCGGCGTCGCCGAACACGCTGGCCGCAGAGCCATGGGCGATGGGGCCGCCTGACGCGCTCACCCGCTTGCCGTTGGACTCCATCTCCAGCTGCTGGAGGAAAGGCGCGAACAGGCGCAGGCGCTGGGCGTAAGGGACCACGGCGCGCAGGGGGCGGCGCAGGCCGTCGCGGTTGAACAGGTGGGCCAGCGCCAGCAGCACGGGCGCGTTGGTCTCCAGCGGCGCTTCGCGGAAATGGGCGTCCATGGCCGCGGCGCCCGCCAGCATGCGCTCGAAGGCGTCGAAGCCGAGCGCGATGGCGCAGGACAGGCCCACCGCCGACCACATGGAGTAGCGACCGCCCACCCAATCCCAGAAGGCGAACACCTGATCGGACGGCACGCCGAACGCGCGGGCCTTGTCCGGAGACGCGGAGACAGCGACGAGGTGGCTGTCCGAGGCGGGGCCCAGCGCCGCGCGCAGCCAGGCCCGGGCGGCCTCAGCGTTGGTGAGCGTCTCCTGGGTGGTGAAGGTCTTGGAGACGGTGACCACCAGGGTGCGGGCCGGGTCGAGGCCCACCAGGGCCTGGGCCAGTTCCGCCGGGTCGACATTGGCCACGAAGCGCAGGTCGATGGTCGGGTCGAGGGGCTTCAGGGCCTCCCACACCAGCCGGGGGCCGAGGTCGGAGCCGCCGATGCCGATGTGCAGGATGGCGGTGAAGGGCTGGCTGGTGGCGCCCTTGCGCCGGCCCGAGGCGATGTCGGCGGCGAAGGCGGCCATGGCGGCGCGCGTGGCGTCCACATCTGCGGAGACGGGCTGGCCGGCGGCGTGGAAATCCGCCCCGGGCGGCGCGCGGAGCGCCGGGTGCAGGGCCGGGCGGCCCTCGGAGCGGTTGACGATCTCGCCGGCGAGCAGGGCGTCGCGGGCCGCCTCGACGCCGGCCGCGCGAGCCAGCCTCAGGGCGGCGTCCAGGTCAGCCAGCGACCAGGGCTGCTTGGAGAGGTCCAGGTCGAGGCCCGCCGCCGCCACCCCCAGGCGCGACAGGCGGTGCGGCTCGGCGTCGAACAGGCCGGCGATCCGCCGGTCGCGTGCGGCGTCGGCGGCCTTCGCAAGGGCCGCCCAGGCGGCGTCGATCTGGGGCAAGCGTCGGTCTCTAGGTCAGGTTGACGGGCGGGCGGCGGCTTCGAGGGCGCGGATCACCACGCCTTCGGTGAGGATCGCCGGCAGGATAACTTCCTTCGCCCCGCCGACGCCATAGACCAGATAGAGCGGCACGCCGGCGCGGCCGTAGCGGGCCAGGTCGGCGGCGATCACCGCGTCCTTCCGGGTCCAGTCGGCCTTCATATAGACCACGCCGTTGTCGGCGAAGGCCTTGGAGACCCTGGCCGTGGACAGCGCGAGCTTGTCGTTGACCTGGCAGCTGACGCACCAGGCGGCGGTGTAGTTGACGAACACCGCCTTGCCCTCGGCGCGCAGGGCGGCGAGCCGGGCGGGCGTATAGACCTCGTAGTCGAGCTTCGCGGTCTGCGGGCTGTCATCCCCGGCCAGCGGCGAGTCGGCGTAGGCGGGCCCCAGCGCCGTGAACAGGGCCGCGGCGCCCAGGACGGCGGCGGAGACGGACGTGGCGAGCGCCGGCCGCCCGGCGATCCGGCGGCGCTGGGCCGCGCCGGCCAGCCACAGGGCCATGGCGGCGACGACGCCTGCGGCCAGAATCCGCGCCAGGGCGGCGGGGCCGGCCTGCAGGGTCAGCACCCAGACCAGCCAGGCCGCGGCCCCATACATCGGGAAGGCCAGTCCCTTCTTCAGGGCGTCCATCCAGGGGCCGGGCCGGGGCAGGCGGGAGAGCACGCCAGGAGCGAACGCCAGCGCGACGAACGGCGCCGCGAACCCAACCGCCAGCGCCAGGAAGACCGCAAGCGCCGCAAGCGCCGGCTGGGTCAGCGCCCAGCCCAGCGCCGGAGCCATAAGGGGCGCCGTGCAGGGCGCGGCCACCACCACGGCCAGCGCCCCGGTGAAGAAGGCCCCGGCGAGACCTCGCCTCGAGGCCAGGCCCTGGCCGAGGTTCTGGAACGAGCCGCCGACCGCGAAGACGCCGGACAGGTTGAGCGCGATGGCCAGCAGCAGCAGCGTCAGGCCCGCCACCACCGGTGGCGACTGCAGCTGGAAGCCCCAGCCGATGGCCGAGCCCGCCGTGCGAAGCGCGATCAGCAGGCCGGCCAGCAGCAGGAATGTGGCGATGACCCCGGCCCCGAACATCAGTCCCTGGCGCCGCGCGGCCGCATGCTCGTCGCCATGGCCGGCCAGGGAGGCGGCCTTCATGGCCAGCACCGGGAAGACACAGGGCATCAGGTTGAGGATCAGCCCGCCCAGGAAGGCGAAAACCAGCGCCAGCGGCAGGCCCATGCCGACCACTGGCAAATCGGCCTTGGCCGGCGGCGCGCCTA
>CANJKG010000284.1 GCA_947474775.1 Caulobacteraceae bacterium
TCGGTGACCACCCCGAACACATTGGGCGTCTGGACCACGATACAGGCAGTGGTCGCGTCGATGGCGGCGATCACGGCGGCCTCGGCGTCGACGGCGGCGGCCTGGCGAACGATCTCCATGCCTTCGGCATGGGCTATGGTCTGGGTGGTGGCGGCGTAGTGCGGGTGCAGGCCGCCCGACAGGATGGCCTTCTCGCGACGGGTGACCCGCTTGGCCATCATCACGGCTTCCGCGCAGGCGGTGGAGCCGTCGTACATGGAGGCGTTGGCGACATCGAGGCCGGTAAGCGCGGCCACCTGGGTCTGGAACTCGAACAGCACCTGCAGCGTGCCCTGGGCGATCTCCGGCTGGTAGGGCGTGTAGCTGGTGAGGAACTCCGAGCGCTGGATCAGGTGGTCGACGCTGGCCGGCACGTGATGGCGATAGGCGCCTGCCCCGCAGAAGGACGGCCCGGCTCCGGCCGGCTTGTTGAGCGCGGCCAGGGCGGAAAGCTCGCGCTCCACCTCCAGTTCGCCGGCCTTCAGGGGCAGGTCGAACAGATCCTTGGCGCGCGCGGCGGCGGGCACGTCGGCGAACAGGTCGTCGATGGTGGCGGCCCCGACGACGCCCAGCATCTCGGCGCGGTCGGAGGTGGTGAGCGGCAGGTAACGCATTCGATATCCTTAGAGCGTGGCCAGGAAGGCCTCGTAGGCGGGGCGGTCCATGAGCTTGTCCACCTCGGCGGGGTCGGAAAGCCTGACCTTGGCGAACCAGCCCGCGGCCTCGGGGGCGGCGTTGACCGTGTCGGGCGATTCGCCCAGGGCGCCGTTGGCCTCCACCACCTCGCCGGAGACGGGGGCGTAGACGTCGGACGCCGCCTTGACGCTCTCCACCACCGCCAGGCCGTCGCCGGCGCTGACGGATTTGCCCACGTCGGGGACCTCAACGAACACCACGTCGCCCAGCTGTTCGGCGGCGTAGGCGGTGATGCCGATGGTGGCGACGTCGCCGCTGACCTCGACCCATTCGTGATCCTTGGTGAAACGCATCGGGTTGGGGTCTCCTAGACTTTGCGGACGTAGCGATGAGGGACGAAGGGGCTGGCCACGACCTCGGCCGCCTGGGCCTTGCCGCGGACGATGACCTTGAGCTTCGTGCCGACAGCCTTGAGGGCGGGGGGCACGAAGGCCAGCGCGACGCCGCCCTTGAGGCAGGGCGAGTAGCCGCCGGAGGTGACGACGCCGACGACAGCGCCGGCCTCGTCGGCGACCTCGGCGCCTTCGCGGGCGGGGGCGCCTTCGAGGATGCGCAGACAGACCTTGGTGCGGGCGGCGCCCCCGGCCAGCTCCTTCAGGATGCGAGCCGCGCCGGGGAAGTCGCCGGCCTGACGGCGGCGCTTGGACAGGGCGAAGACCAGGTCGCCCTCCACCGGGCTCACCGTCTCGTCCAGGTCGTGGCCGTAGAGCGGCAGGCCGGCCTCCAGGCGCAGGGAATCCCGGGCGCCCAGGCCGATGGGGCGGACCCGCTCGTCGGCCAGCAGCGTGGCCCATACGGCCGGCGCGGCGGCGGCGGGCACGGAGATCTCGTAGCCGTCCTCGCCGGTGTAGCCTGAGCGCGAGACGATGGCGTCGACCCCGAAGGCGGTCATGGCGCGGGCGTCCATGAAGGCCATGTCGGCGATCTGCGGCGCATGGACGGCCAGGACTGCGGCCGCCTCGGGCCCCTGCAGGGCCAGCAGGGCGCGGTCCTCCAGCCGCTGGATCGGCGTGGCGGGGCCCAGGACCGCGGCCATCAGCTCATAGTCGCCATCCTTGCAGGCGCCGTTGACCACCACGAACAGGCCGTCGTCATCGGGCCGCGCGGCCATCAGGTCGTCGACGATCCCGCCGGCTTGGTTGAGCAACATGGAATAGCGCTGGCGGCCGGCCTTCAGGCCCTTGAAGTCTCCGGGCGTCAGGCGCTCGAAGGCGGCGAGGGGATCGGCGCCCCGCAGCCTGGCCTGGCCCATGTGGGAGACGTCGAACAGGCCGGCGTGCTCGCGGGTCCAGAGGTGCTCCTTCATGACGCCGTCGATGTACTGGACGGGCATGGAGTAGCCGGCGAACGGCACCATCCGCGCGCCGGCGGCCAGATGCGCCGCGTTCAGCGGGGTGGTCTTGAGGACCGGCTCGGCAGGGGTGTCGACCGCGATGGTTTCGGACACTTGGATACGGACTCCGGCTGACGACCGCGGCGACGGACATCCGTCTCGCGCGCCCCCGCTGTCCTTGGGCCTGAGAGATTTCAGCGCCCCCGCAAGCCGTGCGGCGACCCCTTGCTCCTTCGGCGGCCTACGTCGCTCGTTGCAAGCTTCGAAGGCGCTTTCCAGCGTTTGTCAGCCTCCGCGGTCCTTTTGCCTGAGCGTTTCCGGGGCGGTTGCGCCTTCGGCTCCGGGACGAATCCCGATCTCTCCCGCGAGAGTCGAGGTGACCGTGGGGGATCGGCTTTGGGGAGTCAACGCGGAAGGGCGGTGAATATGCGGAAGCTGTGGATGTGGCTGAATTTCGGGCGCGGGGGGTGTCGCTCCAGCTGATACGGGGGTCTTATGCAATCCCGCCGCCGCCTTCCAGGGAGGTCTCACAGTGGCCGACACGCCGGACGACCCCGCGCCTCTCGCCGAGACCCCGATCCAGAAGGCGCTGCGTCTGAAAACCGCGGCCATCGAGGCCCGCCAAAAGCCGCCGCGCGGCGGGCGGTTCCAGCGGGAGCAGTCGGCGGCGGCCAAGTCGGCGTCGAAATCGAAGCCGTGGATGTCGCGGTAGGGTCGGGTCCGGGCTGAACCGTCGGTGGAAGTGGCGATGCCCAGCCGCCCCTCACTCTGCCCGCTTCCCTCCGGCTGGGCGGCGCGGAGAGGTTCCAGACGCGGCCGGCTTCAGTCCCCATCGACCGGGATGTCGAAGTGCAGGACGTCCTCGCGGACGCCCAGCTTGGCGTAGAGGGCGATGGCGGGGTCGTCGCCGTGGTCGGCCTGGACGTAGACGACCCAGGCGCCACGCTGCCTGGCGATGGCCTGGAGGCGGCTGATCAGGGCGGTGGCGACGCCGCGTCGTCGGTGGGGTTCCGCGACGGCCAGATCATAGATGTAGATCTCGCGGCGGGCCTGCTCGAGCTTGTCGAGCTCGTAGGCCACAAGGCCGCCGGTCA
>CANJKG010000285.1 GCA_947474775.1 Caulobacteraceae bacterium
CGACCTGCCCGAGTACGTCCAGATGGACGCCAAGGCGATGAGCGCCACCTACGTCCGCATCCCGGAACTGGCCGAAGTGCCCTATCCGGTGAAGATGGAACCCAACCTCGTCATCGAGTTCTACGCCTCCTGAGGCCTAGGATTTCTGCAGATCGGCTCAAAGGCCCGGCGATCCGCCGGGCCGACCAGCGGACCATCGAGGCGCGCCTCGACGAGGTCACCACCGAGATCCGGTTGGCCAGCCGCGACGATCGCCGACGCTACTAGACGCAAAGTCAAAGGCAGGCCGGAGCTGAGCATCTCCGGTGGCGTTCGAGTGTCCTCGGCTAACGCCGGGGGCCTTGGCGTGCTCGAAAATCAAAGGTGTGGAGCCTGATTCGCGGTTCAGATGGTTCCATCTGAACCGATCAGGCTCTAGAACTGGAAGTGCGCAGCCAGCCGCAGGTCGTAGATGGTCAGCTCGTCGCGCTTCTCGGTGCCGCCCTCCACCGCGAAGCCGCCAGAGCCGTTCTCGCCCTTCACCGCCAGCCTGCCCAGCAGGCCCGAGCCGCCGACCTCGTCCGCGGCCAGGGTGAAGGAGGGACCGCCGGAGAGGAACCGCGCCGTGGCGCCGTCAAGGGTCTCGCTAGCCACGCTGCGGTAGCCCACCACAAGTTCCGGACCCCAGCTCTGCTCCAGGCCGAACACCGCGCCCAGCTTCACCCCGGCGAAGCCGGACAGGCGCGAGCTGACGCGCCTGTCGACCGCCAGGTCCAGCCCCACGCCGCCGCGGGTCTCGTCGTAGTCGCCTTCCGCCAGCCGCACATAGTCCACGGCCAGGTGCGGGCGCGCATACAGCCGCCCGATGTTCGCTTCGTAGCTGATGTGCACGCGCGCGACGCCGGCGAAGCCGCTCCAGCGGCCCTCCGACTGGCCGGTGAAGGAGCCAGCGGTGTTGCTGATGGTGACCACCCGCAGGCTCTTGGCCCGCATGTAGCTCCCCGCGGCCCGCGCATTGGCCGAGAAGCCGCCCCAGGTTCCGCGCCAGTAGGCGCCGCCCTCCAGCAGGGTGGTCGTCAGGTTGCTGTTGGCCGAGACCGCGTCGTTCTCGATCTGGTTGGTGCTCAGCCCCAGGGTGAGGCCCACGATGCCCGCCGCGGAGACCTCGCGCTCGAAGGCGCCCACCAGGCCGAAGCCCCAGGCGTAGTAGCCGGGCACGTCGACGCCGCCGTCGCCCTCCAGGCGATAGTTGATCTCCTGCACCCAGGCCCCGCCGCCCTCGCCCTGGCGCTCGTCGATGGCGCGGCCAGTGGCGTCGGAGGCGGTGGTCAGGGCGTGGAAGATAGCCCCCGAATGCTCCGGCAGCAGCTGGTTGTAGACACCCAGCACACCGGTCCGGTCGGTCTGGGCCAGCAGGGCGTCGCGCAGCCGCGCGTCACGGTCGGCCGCCAGGATGACCGACTCATACGCGCCGGCGGTGGCGGCGGGCAGCCGTAGCTCGGCCGCGGTCTTCCTGGCGAGTGTGACGGTCACCAGGCCGGCGGCCGGGTTGGAACTCAGCGAGGCCTTGTAGAGAAAGGCCGTCTGGGCCAGCAGGCTCTGGTCTATGACCCCGGCCGTCAGGCTGTTGGCCCGGATCAGGGTGTAGGTCCCGGTGGTCTTCAGCAGCGAGGTCAGGCGCACCCCGATCTTCGCCCCCGTCGCGATGTTGGCCGCGCCGGCCACGTCCAGGAGGGAGGCCGTGTTGGTGGCCGGATCCACGCTCAGGATCAGCTTCGAGGCCGCGCCCAGACCGAGGCTCGTGAGCGGGATGCGCTCGACGCTGTTGATCTGCAGCGTCCCCGTGCCCACCGAAAGCGCCAGCGTGCCGCCCTGGGCGGTGAGGCCGCCGGTCACCGTGGCGCCGCCGTCGATCGTCATCACGTTGGCGCCCGCGCCGAAAGCGATATCGCCAATCACATTGCCCGCCAGCACCTCCAGCCGGTCGGCGCCCGACCCCATCCGGATCGCGCCCACGATCGCGGGGATCACTGTCCCACCGCTCAGGTCGCGCTGTGAGATGACCACGCCTCTGGTGTTGGCCGTGACGTCGATGGCGGTCGCCCGGCCGGTGATCACCTCGTTGCCCGGCAGGTTGTCGGCGTCGTCGGTGTCGTTGGCGTCGTCGGTGGGGGTGAGGACGGCGGAGATGACACGGCTGTTCTCGATGTAGCCAAGCGTGCCCGATCGATCGAGGATGGCGACCGCCTCGCCCTTTTCCCCGGCGAGCGAGGCCGAGATGGTCCCGCCGTTCTGCAGCAGGGAGACGCTGGCGCCGGGCGCGATGGAGATGGCCCGGGCGGCGACGACGGTCTCGCCGCTGGAGGCCGCTGCAATGGTGCCCTCGTTGCGGATCGTGGGCGCCGAGACGCCGCTGTTCAGGGCGATGCCGGTGGAGTCCGCCAGGGCGGCCGTGGCGGTGATGGCGCCGGTGTTCCGGACACCGCCGCCGGTGGTCACAGCGCCGCCGCCGGCCACCCCAAGCTGCAGGGCCTGGGCGGTGACCCCGTCATAGACGCCGTCGCCCGCGACGCCGCCTTTGACGACCACCCCGAAGGCGTCAAGGCCGGCGCCGACATTGCCGAGCGCCACCGAGCGGCCGGCCGCGCCCACCACCACGGCGGGAGCGCCGCCGAATACGCTGACCACCCCTGAGCCCTCGGCGGAATCGATGATCCCGTCGGCGTCCTCGTCGGTGTTCGCCGCGTCTATGTCCGCGGGCGGGGTGTCGAGCAGCAGGCCGCGCGCCACGTTGCCGGCGACCGTCAGGGCCGAGCCGCTCTGCAGCATGTCGTCGGCGTCGAGCCGCGCGTTCGCGGTCGGATCGGGGCTGCGGGTGGTGAACCGATAGCCGGTAACGGTGACACCGCCCTGCACCACCAGCCTGCCGCCGATGTCGCCGCCCAGGACGACGCCCTGTGTCGCCTGGCCCACGGCGGTGACCGCCCCGGCGATCCGCACGTCGCCGCTGACCGTTCCGGTGGTGCGCACCGCGAAATTCCGCGAGCCCACCACGTTCAGCGCGCCCTCGACGGTGAGGTTTCCGACCAGGTTGGTCTCCACCGATATGCCCGCGGAGTCGTCGCCCTGGATGTTGATCGTTCCGGCCGCATTGCTGAGGATCGGGCC
>CANJKG010000286.1 GCA_947474775.1 Caulobacteraceae bacterium
CGGCACACCTCCGCCGTCGGGCTCCCGGCCTCCTGCTCGCGCAGCACGCCGATGATCTGCGCCTCGTTGAACCTGCTCTTCTTCACGTCCGTCTCCTTCGGGATGACGGACTCTCATTCAAATCGCGGGATCAGGAAGGGGGCAGGTCAGGGTTCCAGTTAGATCGCTG
Organism: Caulobacteraceae bacterium; assembly: GCA_947474775.1. Lineage (GTDB taxonomy): Bacteria > Pseudomonadota > Alphaproteobacteria > Caulobacterales > Caulobacteraceae > Phenylobacterium. The sequence goes on from CANJKG010000286.1 coordinate 170, forward strand.
GGCCCTGACAAGAGACACTCGCACATGCGCGATACTTTCATCCGCGTTTGGGCGCTCCTCCGGGCGGTCGCCCAGTGGTTTGGCTTTGGGATTGTGGCGGGAGGCGCTTAAACTCCGCGACCGTAGGCGACAGGCGGGCCAGACGGCGGGCGTCGTCGGGCGCGCGCCGCAAGGGAGGAATTTCGATGTCGATCCAGGTGGTAGTCCCCTTCACTGACGTGCATGTGCCTGAGAAGCCAATGGTCGCGCGGCCCGGGTCGCTGAAGGGCCTCCGTCCCGGCATCCTGGAGAACTCCAAGCCCAACGCGCAGCTCCTGATGGAGGCCTGGGTGGAAGGGCTGCGCGGCGAGGTGCAACTGGGTGAGCTCACCATCGGCCACAAGGCGGTGACCACGCCGCCATCCAAGGAGACGCTGGATCTGCTGCAGGCCAACTGCGACTTCGTGCTGGTGGGCACCGGCGACTGCGGTTCCTGCCTGGCCTGGACGGTGCGCTCAGCCGTGGCCCTGGAGGAACGCGGCATCCCTACGGTCTGCGCGGGCAGCCACGTGTTCGAGGAGCAGTTCAAGCTCGAGGCGGCCAACTGCGGAATGCCCAACATGCGCTTCGTCTTCGTGGAGCACCCGCTGGGCGGGGTGAAGGAGGCCGGCGTCCGCGACAAGGCGGCCCGGACCATGCGTCACATCATCGAGGCCCTGAAGCCCAATGGCGCGATCCAGACCGGCGAAGCTTCCACCAAGGGCAGCTTCCACGCCAAGACGGTGGCCGCGGAATGAGCCTCGACCTTGTTGCCCGGCCCGCCGCCACGGCCGACCTCCCCGACGATCCCCTGGAATTCACCATCGACGCCTACAAGCGCGGCTGGACCGACGGCATGCCGGTGATCCCGCCCACCCGGGCGCGGGTGGACGCCATGGTTGCCGCCAGTGGGCGCGATCCGCGCGAGGTGGTCGCGGTGCTGGCGCCGCGCGCCGGCATGGCCAGCGTGGAGGTGATCGCGGCCAGCGGGGTGATGGCCGGCTGCGAGCCCCAGCACTTCGAGGTGCTGCTGGCGGCGGTCGAGGCGATCGGCAGGCCGGAGTTCAACCTGGGCGCCGTCAACGCCACCACCCATCCGGTGGCGATGCTGATCCTGGCCAGCGGGCCGGCGGCCAGGGCGGCGGGCGTCCATGCGGGCTCGGGCACGTTCGGGCCGGGCTTCCGCGCCAACATGTGCATCGGCCGGGCGCTGCGCCTGGTGCAGTTCACGGTGGCGGGCGCACGCCCCGGCGCGGGCGACATGGCCACCTTCGGCTCACCGGCCAAGGTCACCTTCTGCACGGCCGAGCGGGACGACGCCTCGCCCTTCCCGCCCTACCACGTGGAGCAACAGGGGCTCGGTCCGGACGCCTTCGCGGTGACGGTGTTCCCGGCCGAGGCGCCGGCCAACATCCAGGACCACTCCTCGACCAACGCCGAGAACATGATGAAGACCATCGTGGGCACGATGGGCCATGCCGGCCACAACAACATCGTCGCCCCGCACAAGGGCCGCCCCATACTGGCCCTGGGGGTCGAGCACGCCCAGACCATCGCCTCCAGCGGCTGGAGCCGGGCCGACGTGCAGCGCTATGTCTGCGACAACGCCTGGTATCCGAGGGACCGCCTCGGCGACGAAATCAGGCGGGACCTTACCCCGCTAAAGAAGGGCTTCCTGCCTGAGCAGATGCCCATCGTGCAGAAGCCGGAGCAAGTGCAGGTGTTCGTCACCGGCGGTCCGGGCAAGCACTCCATGTTCATGCCGACCTTCGGATCGGTCAGCGACGTCACCGTCTCCTGGACACCGCACCGCCGATAGACGGCGCCGTTCAGCGGGCCCTGCGGCCGCCCATCAGGTTGCGCGCCACCACCATGCGGTGGACCTCTGAGGGGCCGTCGTAGATGCGCATGTTGCGGACGTGGCTGGCCATCAGTTGCAGGGGTATCTCTTTTGTCATGCCCATGGCGCCGAACGCCTGCATCACGTGGTCGACCACCTCCCAGGCCATTTCGGTGCCGAACACCTTTACCATGGAGATCTCGTTCCGGACGTCCCTTCCCTGGTCGAGCTTCCAGGCGCAATCGTAGGCCATCAGCCGGGTGGCGTGGATTTTGATCTGTGCGTCGGCCGCCCACCACTGAACCGCCTGGCGTTCAGAGAGCGGCTGGCCGAAGGTCACTCGCGTCGGCGCGAACTCCACCAACATGTCCAGCGCCCGCTGGGCGATGCCGATCGACCAGGACGCCATTTGCAGGCGCCGGGTGCCGAGCCGGATCTGCATCGGGCCGAAGCCGTCACCTTCCTTGCCCAGCATCTTCCAGTGCGGGATGCGGCAGTCCTCCAGCGCCACCTCATAGGTGACATGGCCGCCGATCATCGGGATTCGCCGCAGGACGTTGAAACCGGGGGCGCCCTGGTCCAACAGGAAGGCGCTGATGCCGCCGCGGGCGCCCTTTTCCTTGTCGGTCACGGCCATCAGGATCACGAAGGAGGCGTTGGGAGCGTTGGTCGTCCAGATCTTGCGGCCGTTGATCACCCAGTCGTCGCCGTCGCGCACCGCATTCGTCTTCATACCCGCCGGGTCGGCCCCGGCGCCGGGCTCCGAGATGCCGATGGCGCTGGTCATCTCGCCGCGGGAATAGGGGCCCAGATAGGCCTCCCGCTGGCGCTCGTTCACCGTGGCGCGCAGCATCATCAGGTTCGGGCTATCGGGCGGGATGGTGTAGGGCGTCACCGTATAGCCCAGCGCCTCGTTGACCCCGATCATCGCCACCCGGGGCATGTCCGAGCCGCCCACGTCGGCCGGCGCGTCCAGGCCCCAGAGCCCCATGTCCTTGGAGACCTGATCCACCCGGGCCTTCTCCTCAGGCGACAGGTGGGCGCCCTCGCCGCGCATCTCGCGCTCCAACACCACGCCTTCAAGGGGTGTCAGCTCGTCGCGCACGAAGCGCTGGACG
>CANJKG010000287.1 GCA_947474775.1 Caulobacteraceae bacterium
GCATGGCGGCTGCCTGATGACCTTCGCCGACTACGCCATGTTCTGCATCGCCCGCGACGTGATGGGCGGGTCGCCCGCCGTGACCGCCACCTTCAACGGCGAGTTCCTGAGCTCGGTCCATGAGGGCGCCCGGGTCGAATGCACCGGCGAGGTCGTCAGGGCCGGCCGCAGCCTGGTCTTCTTCCGCGGCCTGATCACCTCGGCCGACGAGACGGTCATGGCCTTCTCGGCGGTGATCAAGAAGGTCTCCGGTGGGGTCCGGGTGGTGGACGGCTAGGCGCCCAGGCCAGCCTTCGCCGCCGGCCGCTCGCGCATGGCGGCCATCCAGCGGGCGACGTTGGCCAGTTCCTCCGGCGGCTTGAACTTGATCAACCGGCCGAAGTCTATGCCGATATAGGTGATGATGTCGGCGATGGTGATCCGGTCCCCAGCCAGCCATTCGTGGTCGGCGAGCCGGTGGTCGATGACCTTCAGGCCGTGCAGGGCGCTCTTCTTTTGGTGCTCCGCCACCGCCGGGCTCTGGGTCTCCAGGGCCGACAGGGCCGGATGGGTGTGGCGCACACTCAGCATGAACGGGCCGGCCACCAGCAGCTCGCCGCGCCGCATCCACATCTCGATCACCGCCGTCTCCAGCGGGTCGCGGCCGAACAGGTTGGGCTCCGGGTAGAAGCTCTCCAGATAACGGCAGATGGCGACGGATTCGGTGATCGTCGTCCCGTCGTCAAGCTCCAGCGCCGGCACCACCGGCAGCCCGGCCTTGGCCAGGTAATGGCCGGTCTTGTGCTCCCCCTTCAGCAGGTCGAGCGCGACCACGTCGATGTCGCCTATGCCCTTCTCGGCCATGAACCAGCGGACGCGGCGCGGATTGGGGGCCAGCGGGGTGTCATAGAGCTTCATTGGTCAGCCTTCGCAGCAGGTGTGGGGGCCGCCTCGGCGGGCGGGACGGGCGTGGCCAGGGCCGGGGCCGGAACCACCTCGGGCGCGGCCGGGGCGGGAACCACCGCCGCCGGCGCCGGGATCTCCTGTTCATGGCCGAACAGCTCGCGCGGCATGGCGCCCACCACGGCGGCGGTCATGCAGGTGGCCAGGAAGCCGCCGATCATCGCCTTCCAGACCATACCCATGATTTCGTTGCGCCGCTCGGGCACAAGGACCGAATAGCCGGCCACATTGATCCCCACCGAGGCGATGTTGGCGAAGCCGCACAGGGCATAGGTCATCAGCATCCGGGTGCGCGGGTCCAGCGCCTCCACCGGCGTTCCGCCCAGGCGGATGAAGGCGGAGAACTCGGTCAGCACCATCTTCACCCCCAGCAGGGAGCCCGCAGAGGCGGCGTCATGCCAGGGCACCCCGATGGCCCAGGCCAGCGGCGCGAACACCACCCCGAAGATCCGCTCCAGCGACAGTGGCTCGCCCCAGACCTCCGGGAACAGCCCCAGTATGCCGTTGACCATCGCCGCCAGGGCCACGAAGACGATCAGGGTGGCGGCCACATTGAGCACGATCTGGAGGCCGTCGGTGGTGCCCTTGATCAGCGCGTCCACCGAGCTGGAGTAGGTCTTGTCCATGGCCGGGTCCATCGGCTGCGACTGCTCGGCGGCCACGTCGCGCGGCAGCAGGATGCGGGCCAGCAGCACGCCTGCCGGTGCCGAGATGATCGAGGCGGTCAGCACATGGGCCGCGGCGTTGGGCAGCACGTCCTTCAGGATCGTCGCATAGGCCACCACCGTCGAGCCGGCCACGCAGGTCATGCCCACAGCGATCAGCAGGAACAGCTCCGAGCGTGACAGGCTGGGCAGGTAGCTGCGGATGAAGATCGGACCCTCCACCTGGCCCATGAACACCGTCGCCGCCGTGGCCAGGGCCGTGTGCCCGCGCAGGCCCATGGTGCGCTCGAACACCGCCCCGAAGCCCTGGGTCACCCATTTCAGCACCCGCCAGTGCCACAGCAGCGCGGCCAGCGCGCAGACCACCAGGATCACCGGCAGCACGCGGAACCCGAACACGAAAAGCGCGCCCGGATTCTCCAGTGGATAGGGCTGGTTCGGCGTCCCGGCCAGGAAGCCGAACACGAAGGCCACGCCGGTCTGGGTGCTGGTCCCCAGGGCGTCGACCCCCTGCCCGACGGTGGCTAGCCCGGTGCGCAGGGCCGGCAGACCGAACAGGGCGGCCACCAGGATCGCCTGCACGAGGATGGCCCCGATCGCCAGCTTCCAGGGGAACCGCCGCCGGTTCTCCGACCAGGCCCAGCAGATCCCCATGATCAGCAGGACGCCCACCAGACTCTGAGCGTTCTCAGGACGGAACATCGCGTGGCCCCCGCCGGCCCGGCGATTGTCGCGGGGCCCCGGGAGCGATCAAGGCGGAGAAGCGGCCCCAGCGCAAGGCCGTGGCGCCATTCGAGGGTTCGGCGGGTTCGCCTTGACGGCGCCTCGGGCGCAGCCGCACAACGGCGGCGGCAGGAACCAGCGCAGGGACTTGAAGTTCATGGCCGATATTCGCTTCGACGGCAGGGTGGCGATCGTCACCGGCGCGGGCGGTGGGCTCGGCCGCCAGCACGCCCTGGAACTGGCCCGGCGCGGCGCCAAGGTGGTGGTCAACGACCTGGGCGGCTCGGTGGACGGGTGCGGCGGCGGCTCGGAAGCCGCCAAGGCGGTGGTGGCCGAGATCCGCGCCCTGGGGGGCGAGGCCATGGGCAATGGCGCCTCGGTCACCGACGAGGCAGGGATGGCCGGCATGGTCGCTGAGGCCATGGCCCAATGGGGCCGCGTCGACATCCTGATCGCCAACGCCGGCATCCTGCGCGACAAGACCTTCGCCAAGATGGAGTTGGCCGACTTCCGCGCCGTGGTCGAGGTCCACCTGATGGGCACCGTCACGCCGCTGAAGGCCGTTTGGGAGATCATGCGCGGCCAGAACTACGGCCGCATCGTCGTCACCACCTCCTCCACCGGCCTCTACGGCAACTTCGGCCAGGCCAACTACGGCGCCGCCAAGCTCGCCCTCGTCGGTCTGATGAACACCATCAAGCTGGAGGGCCAGAAGAACGACGTGCGGATCAACGCCGTCAGCCCGGTGGCCGCCACCCGCATGACCGAGTCCATCCTGACGCCCGAGATGCTGGACAAGCTGCGCCC
>CANJKG010000288.1 GCA_947474775.1 Caulobacteraceae bacterium
GTGGCCGCGAGGCCAGTGGGGATATCGATCTCGTAGCGGCACATTTCAGCGCGCTCCAGCGTCAGGCCGACGAACAGTACGTCCGCCTGCGCCCGCTGCTCCGGCGCCAAGCGCGCGGCCATGGCGGCCATCGAAACCTTGAGGCTTGCGTTCAAGGAGGCGCGATCAGGCTCCTGCGCCCAGGTAACGACAGCGGAGCCCTTGGTCTCGTCGATAGATTCCAGCCGGAAAGCCCCAACCGTCTTGATCGGCGGCCCACCCAGGATATTCGGAATCTCATCTTCGTATTGATGCGTCTCGTCTAACTCCAATCCTGTCCCTTGGCCGAGGGCGACCAAGCCCTGCTCCCTGAACAGAGCGGCGGCCTGGACATCATCCATCTTGGTGTAGTTTGCACTCACCGCCTCGAGAGCGCGGGGGTCGGTCACGCCCGCGCCGATCGCCGCGAGTATGATCTCCCGCACTCGGTCCCAGTCCCGCACGCGGCTAGGCCGGAGTGTCTCGTCGACTTCGATGACTGCCGGGTAGATGAGCTTCGCCTGGTCAGCGAGCGCTTTCAGCTCGTCGCCCTCGACACCCTCCACGTCGAACGAAATGAAATCCTGCCGGACCAGGCCAACAGGGCCGTCCTGGCGATAGGTCATCCTGATGACGCTGGTCGCGGTATTTGATTTACTGGCGCCGCCGCGAACGTCGTTTCGGGAATGAACGCTCTTCTGGGTCCAGGTCGCGCCGTCGGGAAGACGTACGGGAAGGTCCAGCGCGTGGGCCATCGCCGGAGCCAATGTTATCGCCAGGACCAATAAGGTTCGCATCATGCCGCCGGGATGTGGGGCGTCGGCAGCCACGATCATCGCAGGTATTCCCTGACGTCGGCGATGCGGCCGGCGATCGCGGCGGCGGCGGCCATGGCCGGGCTCATCAGGTGGGTGCGCCCGCCGGGCCCCTGGCGGCCCTCGAAATTGCGGTTGGAGGTGGATGCGCTTCGCTGGCCCGGCGCCAGCTTGTCGGGGTTCATGCCCAGGCACATGGAGCAGCCCGGCTCGCGCCATTCGAATCCGGCGGCCTTGAAGATGGCGTCGAGGCCCTCCTCCTCGGCCTGGGCGGCCACCAGGCCCGACCCGGGCACGACCATGGCGCGGACGCCGGCGGCGACCTTCCTGCCTTCAGCGATCCTGGCGGCCGAGCGCAGGTCCTCGATGCGGCTGTTGGTGCAGGAGCCGATGAACACCACGTCGATCTTCGCGCTTGTGATCGGCTGGCCGGCGGACAGCCCCATGTACTCCAGCGACCGTGCGGCGGCGGCCCGCTTGTCCGGCGTGAGGAAACTGTCGGGCGACGGCGCGGCGTCGGTCACGGCGATCACGTCCTCGGGGCTGGTGCCCCAGGTCACCAGGGGCGCGATCTCGGCGGCGTCCAGCCGGACCTCGCGGTCAAAGGTCGCGTCGTCGTCTGTGAAATAGGTCTTCCAGTAGGACAGCGCCATCTCCCAGGCGCCGCCCTTGGGCGCGGCGGGCCGGCCCCTGAGGTAGTCGAAGGTGGTCTCGTCCGGCGCCACCAGCCCCGCCCGCGCGCCCGCCTCGATGGTCAGGTTGCAGAGCGTCATGCGGCCTTCCATGGACAGGGCGCGGATGGCCTCGCCGGCGTATTCGATCACCGAGCCGGTGCCGCCGGCGGTGCCGATCGTCCCGATTATGGCCAGCGCGATGTCCTTGGCGCCGACGCCGGGGGCCGGCGTACCGTCCACCGTCACCCGCATGTTCTTCGCCTTCTTCTGGCGCAGCGTCTGGGTGGCCAGGACGTGCTCGACCTCCGAGGTTCCGATGCCCTGGGCCAGCGCCCCGAAGGCGCCGTGGGTGGAGGTGTGGCTGTCGCCGCAGGCGATGGTCATCCCCGGGTGGGTGCGGCCCTGCTCGGGGCCGACCACGTGGACGATGCCGTTGCGGATGTCTCCCATGGGGAAGAACTCGATGCCGCAGTCCTCCACGTTGCGCTCCAGGGTCTGGAGTTGCAGGCGCGCCTCGTCGTCGGACACGGCGCCGACGCCCTTGGCCTGGTCCTGGGTGGGGACGTTGTGGTCGGCCACCGCGAGCGTGCGGTCGGGGCGGCGCACAGGGCGCTTGGCCGCGCGAAGGCCGGCGAAGGCCTGCGGGGTGGTCACCTCGTGGATCAGGTGCAAGTCGATATAGAGCACCGCCTCGCCGTCCTGTTCGGCGACGACGTGCGCATCCCAGATCTTGTCGTAGAGTGTCTTTCCGGCCATGCGGGGCATGTAGGAGCGCGAGGACGGGTTCGTCTAGACCCGAGCCGCTTGCCATGGCTGACACCGCATCTTATCTTACCTCCGTCTTACCTTCGGACCGCACATGCCAAAGCCGCTCACCACCCGGATTTCGACGAAGGGACAGGTCATACTGCCCAAGGTGGTGCGAACCCGGCGCGGCTGGGACGCGGGCATGGAATTGGTGGTGGAAGAGACGTCGCAGGGAGTTGTGCTGAGGCCCGCGCCACGCTTCTCGGCAACCACCACCGATCAGGTATTTGGCGTCCTCAAGGCCAAAGGGCCTGCGAGAACCATCGAGGAGATGGACGCCGGCGTGCTCGCCGAAGCGCAGCGGACATGGCGTGCTGGCGATTGACACCAATATCGTCGTCCGGTTCCTCACTCGGGACGACGAGCGTCAGGCGCAGCGCACGCGCGCGCTGATCGACAGCTCGCCTGTGTTTGTCCCCACGACCGTCCTGCTCGAGGCGGAGTGGGTGCTGCGGAGTGTCTATCAGCTGGGAGCGGCCGAGATCGCGAGCGCCCTGACGCAGTTCATCGGCCATCCCAACGTCAAGCCCGAACAACCGGACCGCGTCGCGGCGGCGCTGGAATGGGCGGGGCGCGGCATGGACTTCGCAGACGCGCTGCATCTAGCGTCGGCGCGCGAGTGCGAGGCTTTCGTCACCTTCGATGAGCGGCTGACGAAGCTCGCGAAGCGGGTCGCGAACTTCGACGTACGCGCGCCCTAAAGCACGATGCGATCAGACGGAGTCGTCTGATCGTTGAATCGTGCTCGACAATCAAAGGCGTAGAGCCTGATTCACGGTTCAGATGGTTCCATCTGAACCGATCAGGCTCTA
>CANJKG010000289.1 GCA_947474775.1 Caulobacteraceae bacterium
AGTGTTAACGAAAGTTGCGCCTACACCGTCTGACGGCTCAGCCCAGCTCGATCTCCAGCCCCTGCTGTTGCGGATCGGACGCCCGCCGCCAGGGCCCCTGGTACCGTTGCTCCACCCGCCGGCGGCGGTCGGGACCGAAGTAGGTCGGGGACCGGACGAAGGGCCGCGGCTTCATCACCACGCGCCAGATGCGATCGATCACCGAGCGGGCGGTGACCGGCTTGGTGATGAACTCGTTGACGCCCGCGTCGCGCGCCTCTCCCACCCACTGGGCGGTGGAGTGGCCGGTGAGCATGATCACCGGGATCAGCTGTCCGGGGCTGTCGCTGTCGTTGCGCAGCTTGCGCATGAATTCGATGCCGTCCATGGGCGTCATGGACAGGTCTGTGACGACGATATCCACGGCCTGTCCGTGCATCAGCCGGAGCGCGGCGGCGCCGTCGGCGGCCTCGAAGATCTCGCGTACCCCAACCGCCTTGAGGATCTCGCCCAGCAGCATCCGCATGTGCTGGTTGTCGTCCACAGTCAGGATCTTCAGCAGCTCGTATCGCAAGTCGGTCTACTCAGTCGCGCGTTGGACGTCAGCGGCGGGAGGTCTCGCCGGGGTGGAAGGCGCCGCCGCCGGTCTGGCCCCGGTGGCGGAGGAAGGCGTCGGCCAGGACGCAGGCCGTCATCGCCTCGACGACGGGGACAGCGCGCAAACCGACGCAGGGGTCGTGCCGGCCCTTGGTGCGCAGCTCGATCTCCTCACCGGCCTCGTTGAGGCTGCGGCGGGGCGTCAGGATGGACGAGGTTGGCTTGAACGCGACCCGCGCGGTGATCGGCTGGCCGGTGGAGATGCCGCCCACCACGCCGCCGGCGTGGTTGGCCAGGAAGCTCGGCCCGTCGTTTCCCGCCCGCATCTCGTCGGCGTTCTCCTCACCGGATAGGGCGGCGGCGGCGAAGCCCGCGCCGATCTCCACCCCCTTGGAGGCGTTGATCGACATCATCGCCGCGGCCAGCTCCGCATCCAGCTTGGCGTAGATCGGCGCGCCCCATCCGGCCGGTACGCCCAGGGCCTCCACCGCGACGATGGCGCCGGTGGAGGAGCCCGCCTTGCGGATCTTGTCCAGGTGCTCCTCCCAGACGGGCACCATGGCGGCGTCCGGGGCCCAGAAGGGGTTTTGCGTGGTCTGGTTCCAGTCCATGCGCGCGGGGTCCACCGCGTGCGGCCCGATCTGCACCACCGCGCCACGGATGATGACGCCGGGGATGATCTTGCGCGCCACCGCGCCGGCGGCGACCCGGGCCGCCGTCTCCCGCGCCGACTGCCGGCCCCCACCGCGGTAGTCCCGCACGCCGTACTTGGCGAAATAGGCGAAGTCGGCGTGGCCCGGCCGGAAGGCGGTTGCGATCTCGGAATAGTCTCGGCTGCGCTGGTCCACGTTCTCGATCATCATCGAGATCGGCGTACCTGTCGTGACAGGCCCGTCGGTCCGCTCGTCCTGGAACACGCCGGAGAGGATGCGCACGGCGTCCGGCTCCTGGCGCTGGGTGACGTATTTCCCCTGGCCCGGGCGGCGCATGTCGAGCCAGTGCTGGATCTCGGCCTCGGTCAGGCCGATCCCCGGCGGGCATCCGTCCACCACGCAGCCCAGCGCCGACCCGTGGCTCTCGCCCCAGGTCGTCACACGGAACAGATGGCCGAAGCTGTTATGCGACATGGCCGCGCTTCTAGCTGAAGCGCTCGCCGCTCACAATTCACGCCGCCCAGGCTGCGGCGAAGCGATCCAGGAGTGCGCGCGCCCCACTCTGGGCGGGTCCGACTTCCGGCGCCAGCCGCAGAAAGAGATGGCCCCGCTTATGCCGGCCGCGCGGCGGCAGCCCCTGGCCGGCGATCCGCAGCAGGCCGCGCTGGCTGACCTTGCGGGTAATCCAGACGATTCGCCGCCCCAGCGGGGTATCGATGGCGATGCGCCCGCCGGCGGCCAGGGTGCGCGAAGGGATCTTGACCGTCATCCACAGGTCGTCCCCGCGCACCCGCAGGTCGGGGTCGGCGCTGATGGTGACCCTGAGCCGCTCCTCGCCCACGCCGACCTTGTCGCCGCTGCGCAGGCCGGGGGGCAGGGTGATGCGGATGCGCCGGCCAGGCTCCAGCTCGTGCTCCACCTCGCCGCCGTCCAGCGCCACCTGCGGCGTGATCGCCAACGCGGCCGGTTCGGACGCCACGGGGGCCGGTTCGGGGGCGGGCAACAGCGCATCGTCGCCGCCGTTCAGCCGCTGGTAGGCGCTCACCACCTTGCGGAAGGCCTCGGCGCCGCCGCCGGGCCGGTCGGGGTGGGCGCGCTTGGCCGCCTCGCGAAACGCCCGCCGCACCTCGCCGGGCGTGGCCAGGGCCGCGACCCCCAGCGCCCGTCGTGCATCTTCCAGCGTCATCGCCCTCGCGGCGTATTCCATGCGCCCAGCGTTAAGGTCCGCGTGGTCAATAGGCCGTTAAATCTCGCGAAGGCGCCGCGCCGCGCGCTATACCGAAATCCATGAGCGACAAGTTCATCATCCCCCCGTCGCCGACCGAGGACGACTACGTCGGCCAGGTCGTCCAGGCCGAACCACCGCCGCTGCTCAGCGAGACCGATCCTTTCGCCCTGTTCGGCGACTGGATGGTGGAGGCGATCGCGCGCGAGCCCAACGATCCCAACGCCGTCGCCCTGGCCACGGTCGACGAGACCGGACTTCCGGACGCGCGGATGGTGCTGCTCAAGGGGTTCGATGAGGCGGGCTTCGTCTTCTACTCCAACCTGGAGAGCGCCAAGGGCCGCCAGCTGGCCGCCCAGCCCCAGGCGGCCCTGCTGTTCCACTGGAAGTCCCTGCGCCGGCAGGTCCGCGCCCGCGGTCCGGTGAGCCTGGTGACCGCCGAAGAGGCCGACGCCTATTTCGCCACCCGCGCCCGCCCGGCCCAGATCGGGGCCTGGGCCTCGGACCAGTCGCGCCCCATGGAAGGCCGCCTGGCCCTGGAGAAGAAGGTCGCCGAGGTGGGCCTCCGCTTCGGCCTGGGCAAGGTTCCCCGCCCGCCGCACTGGTCGGGCTGGCGGCTGGTCCCCCAGACCATCGAGTTCTGGCGCGACCGGCCCTTCC
>CANJKG010000290.1 GCA_947474775.1 Caulobacteraceae bacterium
GCGCCTGGGTGGGGTGTTCGTGCTGGCCATCGCCGGCGTTGATCAGCGAGCAGGTCACCTTCTGCGCCAGCAGGGAGGCCGCGCCTGAGGAGGCGTGGCGCACCACCAGCAGGTCCGGCTGCATGGCGTTCAGGGTCACAGCGGTGTCGATCAGGGTCTCGCCCTTGGAGATGGACGATGAGCGCGGGCTCATGTTGACCACGTCGGCGCCCAGCCGCTTGCCGGCCAGCTCGAAGGAGCTCTGGGTGCGGGTGGAGTTCTCGAAGAACAGGTTCATCAGCGTGCGACCCTTGAGCAGGTCGAGCTTCTTGGCGGTCTGGCGGTTCAGGCTGACGAATCCGTCGGCGAGATCGAGGAGGCTGGCCACCTCCACCTCGTTCAGGTCCAGGACGGATAGGAAATGCCGCTTCGGGAACGGAAAAGTTCTTCCGAGGACTTCGTTCAGTCCAGGCGCGGGCGCGGTCATTAAAGGGGCGTCATACGGGGGTTGGTGGTGAGTCACAACCCGAGCGGAGCTATTTGGTCCGTAACCGGTCCAGCGCGCCCTGCAGAATCCAGGCGGCGGCCATCTTGTCGACCACCTCCGCCCGCCGGGCGCGGGTGGTGTCGGCCTCGTCGATCAGCACGCGGTTGACCGCCATCGAGCTCATCCGTTCGTCCCAGAAGGCGATGGGCAGGTCGCGCAGCCGCAGCAGGTTGCGCCCGAACGCCCGTGCCGACTGGCAGCGCGGCCCCTCCGTGCCGTCCATGTTGACCGGCAGGCCGATGACGATGCCGGCGGCTCCACGGCTTTCCATGAGCTTGAACAGCGCATTGGCGTCATCGGTGAACTTAACCTTGCGGATCAGCTCCAGGGGGCTGGCCACCGTGCGCGACAGGTCGCTGACCGCGACGCCGATGGTCTTCTCGCCCAGGTCCAGGCCGACCAGCGGGATGTTGGGCCCAGTGACTGCGGGGAGGTCAAGAATGTCGAGGATGGCCATGCTGGCTCCCACATAGCTTGCAAAGGCGCCCTCCGCACGGCTAACCCACGCCTCTGAGTTTTGAGGAGAGGGCCCATGGCCATCGATGCGGCGACCGTGCGCAAGGTCGCCAGGCTGGCGAGGCTCGCCCAGCCCGAAGAGACGGTCGATCAGCTTGCGCGTGAGCTTTCCGGGATCATGACCTGGATCGAACAGCTCGCGGAGGTGGATACCGACGGCGTGGAACCGATGACGTCGGCCGTCCACGTGGCCCTGCCGATGCGCGAGGACGTGGTCACCGACGGCGGCGATCCCGACAAGGTGCTGGCCAACGCGCCCCGTTCGGTCGGAGGCTTCTTCGTGGTGCCGAAGGTGGTCGAGTGATGTCGGGCCTGACCTCCCTCACGCTGAAGGCCGCCCTCGATGGCCTGGCCGCCAAGTCCTTCTCCTCGGAGGAGCTGACCGCCGCCCATGTGAAGGCGGTGGCCGACGCCCGCGCCCTTAACGCCTACGTCCTGGAGACCCCCGACAAGGCCATGGAGATGGCCAAGGCGTCCGACGCCCGCCGCGCAGCGGGCCAGGCCGGGCCGCTGGACGGCGTGCCCCTGGGCATCAAGGACCTGTTCTGCACCGAGGGCGTCCGCTCGACGGCTGGCTCGAAGATCATCGGCCAGTTCATTCCGACCTATGAGTCCACCGTCACCGCCAACCTGTGGCGCGACGGGGCGGTGATGCTGGGCAAGCTGAACCTGGACGAGTTCGCCATGGGCTCATCCAACGAGACCTCGGCCTTCGGGCCGGTGGTGAACCCCTGGCGCAAGACCGGCGCCAACGCCCAGCTGACGCCGGGCGGCTCCTCGGGAGGCTCGGCCGCGGCGGTGGCGGCGGAGCTGTGCCTGGGGGCCACGGCCACGGACACCGGCGGCTCCATCCGCCAGCCGGCCGCCTTCACGGGCACGGTGGGGATCAAGCCGACCTACGGCCGCTGCTCGCGATGGGGGATCGTCGCCTTCGCCTCGTCCCTGGACCAGGCAGGCCCCATGGCGCGGACGGTGGAGGACACGGCGATCCTGCTCACCTCCATGGCCGGCCACGATCCCAAGGACTCCACCAGCCTGCCCATCGAGGTCCCGGACTTCGCCTCCTTCGTCGGCAAGTCGGTGAAGGGCCTGCGGATCGGTGTGCCCAAGGAGTACCGCGTCGAGGGCATGCCGCCGGAGATCGAGACGTTGTGGGAGCAGGGGATCGCGTGGCTGAAGGAGGCCGGCTGCGAGATCGTGGACGTCTCCCTGCCGCACACCAGGTACGCGCTTCCGGCCTACTACATCGTGGCCCCAGCCGAGGCGTCCTCGAACCTCGCTCGCTACGACGGCATGCGCTACGGCCTGCGCGCGGAGGGCGCGAACCTCACCGAGACCTACGAGAACACCCGGGCCGCCGGCTTCGGGGCCGAGGTCCGGCGCCGCATCCTGATCGGCACCTACGTGCTCTCGGCCGGCTACTACGACGCCTATTACGTCAAGGCGCTGAAGGTGCGCCGCCGCATCGCCGACGATTTCGAGCAGGCCTTCCAGAAGGTCGACGCCCTGCTGACGCCCACGGCGCCCTCGGCGGCCTTCCAGCTGGGCGAGAACGCCGACGATCCCGTGGCCATGTACCTGAACGACATCTTCACGGTGACGGTGAACCTCGCCGGCCTGCCGGGGATGAGCATTCCCGCCGGCCTCGACGCCGCCGGCCTGCCGCTCGGACTGCAGCTGATCGGTCGCCCTCTGGACGAAGCCACCCTATTTACCCTGGGCGGGGCTATCGAAAAGGCCGCGGATTTCCGCGCCAAGCCTCAGAAGTGGTGGTGAACGCCATGAGCGAGACCAAGTCCAAGCTGATCAAGGGCCGCACCGGCGACTGGGAGATCGTCCTGGGGCTGGAGGTCCATGCCCAGGTGGCGTCCAACGCCAAGCTGTTCTCCGGCGCCGCCGTCGGCGCGGGCGCGGCGCCCAACACCCAGGTCTCCCTGGTGGACGCGGCCATGCCCGGCATGCTGCCGGTGATCAATCGCCGCTGCGTGGAGCAGGCGGTGCGCACGGGCCTGGGCCTCAAGGCGCAGATCAACCTGAAGAGCCACTTCGACCGGAAGAACTACTTCTA
>CANJKG010000291.1 GCA_947474775.1 Caulobacteraceae bacterium
CGGCCACAACCTGGCCTGGAAGATCGCCCTGGTGCTGCGCGGACTGGCCGGTCTGACCCTCCTCGAGACCTACGGGACCGAGCGGCAGCCGGTGATCGCCCACAACACCGAATGGGCGATGAACGCGTCCACCAACGTCTTCATCCTGATGGCTGCGATCGGGGCCATTCCCGGCGAGCCGCCGGAGCAGACGTGCAAGCGCTTCGAGGTGCTGGTGTCCGACACCCGCCTGGGCGCCACCCGCCGCGCCCAGCTCGACGAGATCTTCCGCATCCAGCGGGTGGAGTATGCGGCCCACGACATGGAGATGGGCTTCACCTACGACCACGGCGCGGTCGTTGACGACGGATCGCCCCCCGCCTGGCGCGATCCCATGGGGCACGACTACCGTCCCACCAGCCGGCCGGGCTCGCGCCTGCCGCACGCCTGGCTGGATCGCGGCGGCGAGACCCTCTCCAGCCATGACCTGATCCCGTTGGGCGGCTTCGCCCTGATCACCGGGCCGGACGGCCAGGACTGGTGCGACGCCGCGGCCGCCCTGTCGGCGGAGACCGGCGTCGAGATCGCCGCCAGTCGCGTGGGGGAGGGCTGCCCGGTGACCGATCCCAGCGGGGCCTGGGCCGCCGTGCGCGAAATCGGCGAGGCCGGGTGCCTGCTGGTGCGGCCGGACGGCCACGTCGCCTATCGTTCCATGGACAGGGCGCCGGATGCGCGGGCGGCGCTCGCCGCGGCTCTGGCGCAGGTTCTTCACCCTGCCGCCGCCGGCCCATGAGATGATCCGGGTCGTCGTCACGGACCGCGAAGGGCGCGAGCGGACACTGCAGGGCTCGCCGGGCTTCTCCCTGATGGAGATCCTTCGGGAAGCCGGCGTGGACGAGATCGCGGCGCTCTGCGGCGGTTGCCGCGCCTGCGGGACCTGCCACGTCTATGTCGATCCGGCGTTCCATCACCTGCTGCCGCCCCAGGCGGAGGAGGAGGCGGAGCTGCTCGATGGCTCCCTCCATCGAACGGAAGACTCGCGGCTTTCCTGTCAGATCCCGTGCGCGCCTGCCCTGGATGGCGTCAGGCTGCAGATTCCGCCTGAAGACTAGGGCGGCGCCAAGCGTCGTCTTGCGCCCCGCGCAAGGTCTTGGCATGTGCGAAGGGCGGACTTTGTTCCCACCGGAGGATCAGGACGTGACGGCCAACACCAACGTGAGAGTGCTGCCGGTCCCCGCCGGCGCCGAGCCCAGCACCCGCGAGCGGGTCCTGGCGGCCGCCTGGAAGATCATCGACGAGAAGGGCGAGGCCGGCGCGACCATGCGCGCAGTCGCCAAGCTGGCCAATGTCTCGCGCCAGGCGGTCTACCTGCATTTCGCCGACCGCTCGCATCTGCTGTCGTCCCTGTCCGGCTATGTGGATGAGAAGGTGGGCCTGGGCGGCTGGATGAAGGACATCGAGGATATGGGCGACGGCCGCGCGATGCTGCGCCGGCTGGGCGAGACCCGCGCCCAACGCAGTCAGGTGCTGGCGTCCCTGGTGCGGTCCATCGAAGCGGATCGCTACCGCGACGAAGCCGCCGCCGCCGCGTGGAAGCGCCGCCAGGAGCTGAACGTCGTCTGGATGGCCAAGACCGTCGTCCGAAAGCTGGCCGAAGAAGGCAGGGTGCACCCCTCCTGGGACCACAAGGAGGCCGCCACCCTGCTGGTGACTCTCTATTCGTTCCGGGCGTGGGACGACCTGACCCAGGCGCGCGATTGGCCCGTCGACCGCTATGTGGAGGTGCTGGCGGCCGCGGCGGCGTCGATCCTCGCCGGGCCCTCCAGCCCGCAACCCAGCGGAGCCTAGATCTAGAGCCTGATCGGTTCGAATCGAACCGTGAATCAGGCTCTACACTTTTGATTTAGAGCAGGATTCACGGCTCAGATGATTCCATCTGAACCGATCCTGCTCTACTGGGTCATCATCGGCAGCGAGACGATCTTCAGCTCGCCCACCGAGCCCCCGTACTCCAGCTCCATGTCCGGATCGACCAGGCGAGCCTTTGGGAAGCGGTGGATCAGCCGGTCCACCGAGATCCGCAGCAACTGCTTGGCGAAGTGGTGGCCCAGGCACAGGTGAGGGCCGCCGCCGAAGGCGATGTTCTTGGGCGTGCGGTAGATGTCGAACTTTTGCGGGTCGGGATAGACCGTGGGATCGTAGTGCGCCGCCTGCGGGCAGACGCGGACCACCATGCCCTTCTTGATCAGGGTGCCGCCGACCTCAGTGTCGACAACCGCGAAACGCGGGAAGGTCATGTAGCCTGAGTGCCAGCGCTGGCACTCAGAATAGGCCTGTGGGATCAGCGAGGGGTCCTTCAGGAGCGCCTCCACCGTCCCCGGATGCGAATAGAGCCCATAGAGCGTGGCGCTGGCGGCCATGGTGGTGCCGGAGAGCGCGCCGGCCGTGACGGTGAAGATCTGGTCGAACATCTCCTCGTCCGAGATCTTGTCGCCTTCGTCGCGCACGGCGATCAGGTCGCTGATCAGGTCGTCGCCCGGATTGCGTTTCCGCTCCTCGACGATCTCGTTGATCATCACCCGGGCGTTGGCGAAGGCGCGTACGCACTCCTCCGGATAGGCATTGCCCGCCTGGGTGTAGGTGATCAGCGGGATCACCCGATGCATCTCGTGGAAAACCGCCTTCTGTTCGGGCGTCAGCTTGAGCATCACGGTCAGCATGGCTTCGATGATCAGGTGCTCGGCGTAGTCCTTCACGCCATCGAAGGCGGGGCCCTTTGCCGCGATGCCCTCCAGAAGCTGATCGACCGCGGCGACGATGCCGGCCTCCATGCGGCCGACCGCCTTGGGGGTAAGCGCTGGCATCATCAGGCGCCGGATGCGGTCGTGGGGCGCCCCGTCCATCTGGGCCAGCACGCGCACATCCATGAACTTGGCGAACATCTCATAGCCCTTCTCGCGGGGCACGGCGTTCGAGAAGCGTTCGCGGTCCTGGTAGACCTCCAGGGCGTCGGCGTGGCGGCCGCAGATGACGAAGATATGGCCGTCGCGGGGGACGTAGACCGGTCCCCTCTGCGCCCATTCCGGCGCCAG
>CANJKG010000292.1 GCA_947474775.1 Caulobacteraceae bacterium
CTTGGCGACGATCTCTTCCGGCTTGTGGTGCTTCCTTGCCATCGTTCCATCCATCCAAAATGGTCCTCGGACCAACATAAGGGATGGATCACTTCAAGGGGGTCAGACCACCTCGCGGCCTGGATCCTGCAGCGGCGCTACAACAACGGCGATACGCGCGGCAATGTCGAGCGCAGGCTTTCGAAGGACCGCCTGATCACGGGCGTGATGATCTACTGGCTCAGCCGCAGTTTCGGCGGCGCCATGCGCCGGTACTGGGAGGATGTGCGCAATCCGTGGCGGCCAGTACGGCCCGACAAGCCAGTGCTGCGTGTGCCGACCGGCTTCAGCATCTATCCCGCTGAGGCTGTCTATCTTCCGCGGGCGCTGGTCGCGCGGGAGACCAACCTCATCCACTGGGAGCATCTCCCCGCCGGCGGGCACTTCGCCGCCGCCGAAGAGCCGGAAATCTTCGTCGAGGACATTCGCAATTGCTTCCGCAAGCTGCGCTGAAGGCCCGCGCGCAGGTCCCCGGGGAAGACCGCGGCGGCTCGTCTCCACTTGGCGTGAAGACCCCAAATTCCAGGCTTGGGTTCGGCCGATGACCACCTGCCATCCAGCCTGAGCGGCTGGACAGGCGCACGTCCGGCATTCAAACCTGCCACCAGGAAGTCGATGGAGGGGCGCTTGGAGTTTGCCTGGAGTGACGAGCACCGCGATTTCCGTGCTCGCCTGCGTTCGTTCCTGCAGAAAGAACTGCCTGCCGACTGGGTGACGGTGTCGGAAGGCCTGGACAACGGCAGCAAGGGGACCGCCGCCTTCGCCCTCGAGCTCTGCCCGAAGCTCGCCGCCGAGGGCCTGCTGATCCCCCACTGGCCGGTGGAATGGGGCGGCGGCGGCCGCGACGCCTGGACCCATTGGATCCTCGGCGAAGAGATGTGGGAGGTGGGTGAGCCCCGAAGCTACCAGTATATGGGCGTCAACTGGGCAGGTCCCGCCATCTTCGCCTTCGGGACCGAAGAGCAGATCAAGACTCACATCCCGCGGATCACGGCGGGGTCCATCTACTACTGCCAGGGCTTCTCCGAGCCTGACGCCGGGTCCGACCTGGCCTCTCTGCGCACCCGCGCCGAGCCCACCGAGACAGGCTATGTGATCAACGGCTCCAAGATCTGGACCTCGGCGGCCAGCTTCGCCGACTACTGTTTCCTCCTGGCCCGCACAGGCGGCGAGGGCCGCCACGGCATCACCCACTTCCTGATCCCCATGACCCTGCCGGGCATCACCGTACGCGTCGTCCCTGGCGTGCAGGGCTCTCGCTCCCTGCACGAGGTGTTCTTCGACAGCGTCGAGGTCGGCGCCGACATGGTCCTTGGCCAGGAGAACGCCGGCTGGGACGTGGTGCGCCACATCCTGTTCAGCGAGCGTATGGGCAGTCCCGGCTACACCCTGACCCTCCAGGGCCTCGACCGGGCTGTGGTGCTGCTGAAGGCCAAAGGGCTCTGGAAGCGCGACGACGTCCGCGCCCGGGTGGGCAAGGTGAAGGCCGCCTGCGAGGCGGCGCGGCTGATGGCCTACAAGGTGATCGACGGTCGGGTGAAGGACCTGCCCCCCACCGCCGAGACCAGCTCCGGCCGCTACGCGCAGTCCTACTCCGGCCGGTTGTTCTGCGATCTGGTGGGCGACTTCCTCCAGGACGCGCTGATGTCGGGCGAGGACCCCATGCTCAACCTGGCGTATCGCAGGGTCGGGGCAGCTGGCATCACCGCCGGCACGGCCGAAATCCAGCTGGACATCGCGGCCACCGAGCTGCTCGGCCTGCCGCGTGGCGTCTGACCATGGACTTCGAACTCTCGTCCGACCAGCGCGCCCTGCTTGAGCCCCTGGAACGCATAGTCGCCGAACACTCAGTCGGCGCCGCCGGCAAGACCACCGCCTACGTGGTCAACGAGGGCCTGGCCCGCGCGTTGAAGGCCAACGGCTACCTCGACCAGGACCTCGTCCGGGATCTTGATCCGCTCACCGCCCTCCTGGCGGTGGAGAAGGCTGCTGAGGCGCCGGTGACACTCGAACTGGCCAATAGCTTGTTTATCGCGCCGCGCGTGTCCGCCGCGCCGCTGGCAGGCCCCATCGCGGTGGGCGACGTCGGCGGGAAGGGCGTCATCCGTCACCTTCCGGGCGCGAAGACCCTGCTGGCGGAGATCGACGGCTCGGTCCGCGCCGTGGACCTTACGGTCTGCGAGATACAGCCCATAGACAACAAGATCGCCTATCCTCTGGGCCGCATCGTGAAGGGCGAGCTCGCCGCCGCGCCGGTCCTTGAGGTCAGCCCGGGCCGCTTCGCGCACCTACGCCGCCTGGCCGTCGCCGCCGAGATCGTCGGCCTGATGCAAGGCGCCCTCGATCTCACCGTCGAATACGTGAAGGTGCGCAAGCAGTTCAAGCGCGCCATCGGCTCCTTCCAGGCGGTGCGCCACCGGCTGGTGGAGTGCGAGGTGGCCGTGGCGGGCAGCCGCCACCTTATGCACCACGCCGCGTGGAGCGATGCGGTTGTCGACGCCGAGCTGGCGCTTTCCCACGCACAGGAATCCGCCGCCCGCCTGGTCTACGAGACCCAGCAGTTCCACGGCGCCATCGGCCAGACCCTGGAATATCCCCTGCACCTCTGGACCTTCCGCATCCGGGCCCTGCAGGGCGAGTTCGCCGGCCCGTCCATCAACGCCGCCCTGGCGGCCACTCGAATCTGGGGAGAGTAGTCATGGGGCCGGACAAGAATCAGGACGGCGCCTACCTGGCGCAGGGGATGCGCGACGTCCCGACCGACAGCAGCGTGCTGGTCAGCTCATCCAAATACCTCAACAGCCCGCGCCTGCGCGATTGGGTGTCCACCCACCTGCTGCGCCGCAATGGCCCGGACCGACCGATCGCCTCCGACAACGTCGAGCTGGTGGCCTCCCTCCACAAGATCCGCGACGAAGCCCATGTGGAGGCCCTGTTCGAGGCGGAGCGGAAGATCAACCCGCCGCTGGACGCCTGGCTCTCCGAACGCTTCATGTCCACCTACGAGTTGAAGGATCTTGCGGGCC
>CANJKG010000293.1 GCA_947474775.1 Caulobacteraceae bacterium
AAACCGCTTCATCCCGGCCCCCGAAGCTGATGTTCAGGATTCTAGGCTGCTTCGGGGTTTTCACACAGGCTCCACCCTTCACGGACATTCCCTTGGTCGGCTTGTCAGCCGTCCAGAAGGGCGCTCACTGGCCTCTGATGGCCCGTCTTCTGAGCACACACCCTAGCACAGCCGCCGTTCCACCTCGGTCACCACAGGCGTCCAGTCCTGGTCCTCGCCCTGCCTGAAGAGGCGCGCGGTGGGGTACCACGGGTTCGGCTCAAGGTCCGGCCAGCGCCAGTCGGCGACATAGGGGACCAGGACCCACACCGGCTTGCCCATGGCGCCGGCCAGGTGCGCCACGGCGGTGTCGATGCTTATCACCAGGTCGAGGCCGGCGATGAGGGCGGCGGTGTCGTGGAAGTCGGCGGCGCCGGTCGCTTCGGGCGCCAGGTCGATGGCGCCGGGAAGGGCCCGCAGACGGGACGCCTGCCCGGGGGTCAGGGCCCGGTTCCGGCCGGCGAGGTTGTCGAGATTTCCGGCCGTCATCACCCCGATACGGCCGCCGGCCGGCACGGCGGCCGGCGCATCGATGTAGGGCGCGCTGGGCAGGGTCTCGAAGGTCAGCGGAAAGCCCAGCGGCAGGGCGCTGGACGGGCAGTAGTAGTCGCAGGACAGGTCCGCAGGCTGGTCGCCCGGCAGGACCGTGACGCCCAGGCCCTCGGCGAACAACCGCGCCAACGGGACGGGGCAGAGCCAGGTCACCTGGGCCCCGCGCGCGGCGAGCTCGCGGACGAAGCGGGCGTACATGATCTGGTCGCCGAAGCCGTCCTCGGACCAGACGAGCAGGCGCTTGCCGTCGACCGGCTGGCCGCGCCAGAGGGGGAACGGCAGCGTCGGCGCGACCTTGTCGGCCCGTCCGGGCATCTGGCGCCAGGCGTCGAACATCAGGAAGCCTTCGGCGAGCTGCCCGGCCTTGAGCAGGACCGCGCCCAGGGCCGCGCGGACGGCGGGATTGCGCGGCGCGGCGGCCAGGGCCTGGCGCAGCGCGGCCTCGGCGGCGGAAAGGTCGTTGCGCAGCCAGGCCGCGCGACCTTCCTCGAAGCTCGCCTGGACGTCCGTCATCAGCGGCGACCTGCCCCGGCCATCAGCCGCGTTCCACCCGCTCCTGCAGGAAGTGGCGGCCTTCCCTGTCCTCGACCTCCACCACCCAGACGTCGGGATCAATGCGCACGGCGCGCTCGATATAGCGGTCCAGGTCCGGCTCGTCCTGGGAGCCGGCCGGCTGCATCCACACCGCCTCGCCATCCATCCGCACGGCCTCGGAATAGAGGCGCGCCGTGCCGTCCGTGCGGTTGAGCACCTTGAGCAGGACGGCGCCCGCGCGCAGGTCGCCTTTCCTCACCACCACGGCGAAGGCCCCGCCCGACTCCGCCCGGCGGATAAAGGCGCTCACCCAAAGGTCGGTGGACAGCAACATGCCTTGCCAGGATGGCCCGAACGGCCGGGTCATGTCACGCGCCGCTAACGGTCCGGAAACGTCGTTGCCCTATGCCTGCCAGCGAGGCCCCCCGAAACGGCGGGCGATACGGAAAGACGCGAGGGACTTAATGACCAGCCGGCGCAGAAGCGCACGGCCGGCGTCTCGGTGGATAGGATTGTCGGTCCTGGCCCTGCTTGGGGCGCCGGACCTCGCGCGGGCCGGGCCCGCCGACCTGTTCCACGAACGCACGACCATCAGCGCCGCGGGCGAACGCTGCGGGCTATTCAGCGCCAACGTCGCCGCCGCGCTCTCGGCGGCCGTCGTCCAGGCGCGGGGCGCCGCATTGCGCGCGGGCGTGGACGAGAACACCCTCAACCTCGTCGAGCACGACGCGCGCACCCGCGGCGGGCGGGCCGACTGCAAGGCGCCGCTCACCCAGGCCTCGGCCCAGCGGGTACGCAACGCCTTCGCGGGTTTCACCAAGCTGACGCGCCTGTCCTACCCTGGCGAGGTGGCCGACTGGCGGGCCGACCGCACCCCCGCCAAGGACATCCGCTGGCGGCTGGTCCAGGAGGCCCGGTTCGGCGACGACCGACTGACCTTCGGCCTGGCCGGCCAGGGGACGCCCGGATCGCTGATCGCCGTGGCCCGGTTCGCCGACGGGGCCAAGCCCTACGCCGCCCGCCTCGTGCTCCGCGACCGCCAACGCAGCGTCGGGCCCTATCTGGACCGCGTCCAGTCGGGCTCGGCCGCCGGCCTGCCGCTGCAGAAGCGGATGCCGCCGAGCAGCGCGCTCACCAGCTTCGGCGCCCAGGCCCGCAGCCGGGCGGGACAGGACCTGCTGCCCAAGGACGAGACATCGGGGTGGGCGTTCCGGTTTCCGGAGGCGGCCAGCGTGGCGCTCAGCGGGCTCGATCCCCGCGAGGCGGTGGCGGTGGAGTTCATGTTCCCAAACGACCGGGTGCGCCGCGCTTATGTGGAGGTCGGCGACTTCGCCGCCGGCCGCGCCTTCCTGAAACTGGCGACGCGCTAGGTTCCTGCCACGGTAGCCCGGTTTGCGTCGCCCCGCTGCGGAAGCAGGATCGGCATCCGCACGGTGACGGTGGTCCCCTTGGCCACCTCGCTCTCGATGGCCATGTCGCCGCCGTGCAGCTTGGCGAAAGCCCGCACCAGCGAAAGCCCCAGGCCGGAGCCGGCCGCACGCTGCCCGGCGTCGCCGGCCTGTTCGAAGGGTCGGCCGAGGCGCGCCACGTCCTCCGGCGAAATCCCGACGCCGGTGTCGGCGACCGCCAGTTGCAGGCAGTCGTCATGGCCTTCCAGATGCACGGTCACGGTCCCGCCGCGCGGGGTGAACCTCAGGGCGTTGGAGACCAGGTTGATGGCGATCTGCTTGATCGCCCGGCGGTCGGCGTCGGCCTCCAGCGGCTCGCGGGGCAGCACGGCGCGCAGGTTGACGCCCGCCCGGTCGGCCTGGCCGCGCATCAGGCGCAGGACGGCGGAGACCGCCTCGCGGGCGTCGAAACTCTCCTTGGCCAGTTCGAACC